>CALGMC010000336.1 GCA_937959145.1 uncultured Chlorobiales bacterium | reverse complement strand
CGTCACCAATTTCCGCGTCAACGATTTAGCCAAACTCGTCTATGACTTCATTTGGGGCGACTTCTGCGATTGGTTCATTGAGGCAATGAAAGTCAATCTTCAAACGGCTTCATCGACCGAAGAGAAGAAAAACATCTTGTGTCGCGCCTTCTTCGTCTTTGAAGAAGCACTGAAAATGCTGCACCCGATTATGCCGTTCATCACGGAAGAAATTTGGCAAAACCTTGCGCCAAGAGCCGAAGGCGCATTTTTAGACACCACGCCAATTTCACAAGGCGAAAGTGTTTGGAACGACAAGTTGTCCGAACAAGAATTCGAGTTAATCAAAAAAGCGATTACCGAAATTCGAAGCATTCGTGCTGTGTTGGGCGTGCCACCTGCGCCGATTGCACACGTGCAACTCAAACCAAGCACGCCCGAAACTGCCGAACTCTTTGTGCGTGAGCGCGCGCTTCTTGAACGGCTTGCGCGGGCAACGCTCCATGTTTCTGCCGACCTTACAAAGCCGAAACACGCCGCCAGCGCAATGGTCGAGGGCAATGAACTCTACATCTTGCTCGAGGGCTTAATCGATTTCGAGAAAGAAAAAGCGCGCCTTGCCAAAGAGATTCAAAAGTCGGAAAACTACGTGAAGCAATTAGAAGCCAAACTTGCAAACGAAGGCTTTGTGGCGCGCGCACCGAAAGAAGTTATTGACGCTGAAAAAGAAAAACTCGCCAACGCCAAAACAACGCTCTTGAAACTGCAAGAAAACTTGGCAAGTTTGAGCTAAGAAATGGAAGTCTATGTCGTAGATTTTGTGGAATTGGAAAGTGGAAATGTTCCATTCGAGAAATTCTTGGATAGCCTTTCTCTTGAAGAAAGAGCCGAAGTATTAGCGATGATAGAAGAATTTCGTGTGCTCAAAACGCTGAATCAAAATCTCCCTGCAACGATGTCTAAAGGATTGAGAGATGACATATTTGAACTGCGGGTAAAACACCGCAAAGAATATCAAGAAGTTTATACTTTTTTGAAAAAGGAAAGAGAATCATTTTTACGCATGGATTTGTCAAAAAAACACAGAAAACCCAAAATGATGAAATTTCAAAAGCACTAAGGTATAAGTCTATCTATGAATCAAAACACTCGTGATATGGCAACGCGATATGACGAATACATCTGCAAGCAGTTGCAAAATCCTGAGTTCCGTGCGATGTATGCGCTCGCCAAAGAAAAAGTAAAACTCCAAATTCAGTTGGAGAAACTGCGCGAAGACATCAAGCAAGGGAAGAAATCTGTAACATTGCTGCGTCAGTTGAATCATCTATCTGATGCAATAAGCAAGGTCAAGATTTGAAATATGAAAACGATTTTGCGAGGCGAGTATTTTCATACTTCGCACTGTAAGGGGGTTCAAGTTTGAGAAGTGTAACTAATTCCAAATGTTATGACCAGCGACATTTTATCCGAATCACCGAAACAATTCACGCCGCCAGTTTTTTTGCGACGCAACAAGTTGGACTACGAATCCACCTACAAATCTTCGATTGAAAATCCTGCTGAATTTTGGGCAACGATTGCCGAGCAACTGCTTTGGGAAACAAAGTGGAGCAAGGTCTTCGAGTTTGAACCGCCGAAACACGAGTGGTTTATTGGTGCGAAAACCAACATCACGCTGAACGCACTTGACCGCCACATCGTTGGTGAGCGGCGCAATAAGGTTGCATTGATTTGGTCGAGCGAATCAGGACCTGAAAACTATGTAACCTTTGACCGCTTAATTCGCCGTGTCTCGCAAGTGGCAAACGCGCTGAAGTCCGTTGGTGTGCGAAAAGGCGATACCGTTTTGGTGTTCATGCCGAACACAGTTGAAGCCGTTTATGTGATGCTTGCATGTGCGCGCATTGGCGCAATTCATGCGGTCATTCACGAAAAGGCAGGGGCGCGTGCGCTCAAAACGCGCGTCGAAGACCTCGAGCCGAAAGTCGTCTTTTGCGCCGATGCCAGTTACAGCGAAGCGATGCACTTTCCGATGAAAACGGTGCTCAACAGTGCCTTGCGCACCAGCGCGAGCGTCGAGCGAATCGTTGTTCTGCGTCGCCAATCGCCGAAACTCAATCTCACCTCCGAGCGCGAAATTGATTTCTACGATTTTATTTCAAGACAACCGCAATTCTGCAACCCTGAAATCGTTGAATCCAATCACCCTTTGTTCGTGCTCTACACAAGTAGCACGAGCGGCAAGCCCAAAGGCGTGGTGCATACGCACGGCGGCTACATGGTCGGCGCATACTACGCCACAAAAATGCTCATCGACATTCAAGACAACGATGTGCTGTGGAACAGTTTTCACATTGGCTCTGCGCCCGGTCATCTCTTCTCTGTTTATGGCACCTTGCTTTCAGGCGCAACGATTCTCATGCACGAAGGCGCAATCGATTATCCAAACGCGGAATCGTTTTGGCGACGCATTGAGCGGCATGGCGTCAATATCTTTGTCTCGCATCCGTCGCTCTTGCAACAACTGCAAAAGCATGACACCGAACTGATGAAAAAATACGATAACTCGACGCTCCGCTTAATGCTCACAACAGGTGGCGCGCTTTCGCCATCGCTTCACGAATGGGCGCAAAGAGAAGTCGTCGGCAAAATCGGAAGTGTGGTTGAAATGTGGCTTCAAAACGAAATCCCAATTCCTGCTATCGGCAACACGCTAAATTTTCCAATCAAAGTCGGAAAAGTCGGAAAAGCCTTGCCCGGCGCGAAACTTGAAGTGCGCAGTTTGGACGGCACAGAACTTCCGCCGAATCAAGAAGGCTTGCTCGTGCTTGCGCACCCCGTGCCGTATTTGATGAAAACGATTTGGAACAATCAAGAACGATACAACAAATACTGGCGGCACATTGAGGGCTGTTTCAACACAGGCGACATGGCGATTCAAGATGAACACGGCTATTTCAAAATCACAGGCAGAGTCGACGACGTGATGAAAGTCAGTGGCTATCGAATTTCAAACGCGGAATTAGAAGCCACGCTCGCGGAACACCCCGTCGTCAAAGAAGTTGCCATCATTGGCTTGCCTGATGCGAACAAGGGCGAAAAGGTTCGAGCCTTCGTCGTCTTGAAGAATCCGTTTGGCGTAGCCAATGCGCTCGAAGCCGTCCTGCGAGATTATGTCCGACACGAACTCGGCGAACTCGTCGTTCCTGACGAAATCGAGTTTCTCAGCGAATTGCCACGCGAAGCCGATGGCTCAATTTCACATGCAACGCTCAAAGCACAATCACAAGTCTAAGCGATTCGTTTTCCGATGAACGCACAATCATTATTCAACACGATGGAACTTTCGTCCGATTTGCAATCTATTCAAGAAGCGCGCACGCTCCTTGCCAAAGCCAAAGAAGCCCAACAAGCCTATAAAGACTTCACCCAAGCGCAAGTCGATAAAATCGTTAAAGCCATGGCGGAAGCCGGCTACGAGGCACGCGAGCGTCTCGCCAAACTTGCCGTCGAAGAAACAGGCTTCGGCAAATGGCAGGATAAGGTGAAGAAAAACATCGTCGGCACGAAAATGCTCTACGATTACATCAAAGACATGAAGACTTGTGGGATTGTCAATAAGACGCACAACGGCAAAGTGTGGGAAGTTGCAACCCCGATGGGCGTTGTAGCGGCATTGATTCCATCGACAAACCCCACTTCGACGATGATGTATAAAGCAATTATTTCGCTCAAATCGCGCAATGCGATTGTCGCCTCCCCGCACCCGCGCGCTGTGCGATGCACGACCGAAGCCGCAAAAGTCGTAGCAGATGCCGCAAAGAAAGCCGGCGCACCCGATAACTTAGTTCTCTGCATGACGAAGCCCACGCTCGAAGGCACTACGGAACTGATGCGCCACGAACTCACCAGCGTTATTCTTGCCACAGGTAGCACACCAATGGTGCGCGCCGCCTATTCATCAGGCAAACCCGCTTATGGCGTTGGTTCAGGCAACGTGCCTGCTTTCATTGAGCGAAGCGCAAACATTCCAAAAGCCGTCGCCGATATTCTGTTCGGAAAAACATTCGACAACGGCACATTATGCTCTTCTGAACAAGCCATCGTTTGCGATTTGCCTATCAAAAACAAGGTGATTGAAGAATTGAAAAAGCGTGGCGCGTATTTCGTCTCGATGGAGGAAAAGCAGAAGTTAGAGCGGTATATGTTCCCCAGAGGCTTGAACCCCGAAGTCGTTGGAATGCCCGCAACTTTCATTGCCGAACGCGCAGGATTTTCCGTGCCACCACAAACTACCGTTTTGATTGTTGAACTCGGAGCAGTTGGCAAAAAAGAAATTCTTTCGGCAGAAAAACTCTCGCCCGTGCTCGCGTTCTACACCGAAGACGGTTGGGAAGCAGGGTGCAAACGGTGCATTGAACTTTTGGAATTTGGCGGCATTGGTCATTCACTCGCACTGCACACGCAAAATGAAATGGTGATTGAGCAATTTGCTTTGCATAAGCCCGCGCA
Organism: uncultured Chlorobiales bacterium; assembly: GCA_937959145.1. Lineage (GTDB taxonomy): Bacteria > Bacteroidota > Chlorobiia > Chlorobiales > Thermochlorobacteraceae > JANWWM01. The sequence continues at coordinate 1,303 of CALGMC010000336.1, read as the reverse complement.
TCGGATTTTGATAAACACGGTTGCCGCAATTGGTGCGGTTGGATATACAACGGCACTTCCGCCTGCTATGACGCTCGGTCCCGGAACGATTGGCGGCTCAATTACAACCGATAACATCTCGCCGCTTCACTTGCTTAACATCAAGCGAATTGGATTTGAGACAAATCCCGTCAATGACGTAAATGGCAATCCCATTCCTGAAAGCCAATCAAGCGAAGAGAAGAAACCCACCGCGCCGCCAATGCCGAAAAGTTTTTCCGAAATCATTGATGAGCGCATTCGCCTCAAAGCAGGGAACAAGCCCGTTGCACCAACGGCACAATCAAGCCGCGTGAAATCGTCGACAATCCCTAAACTCTCTGACGAAGCCATTGCGGAACTCGTTAAGCAGTTCAAGAAATGAAAAAGGCTCTCCAAACGGAAAGCCTCTTCAAGATTGATATTGAGTCAGTCAAAGCGTGCTTAAAATTCGCCGAGTGCTTTTCGTGCCTTTGTTTCCGCCAAGAACCATGCTTGCTTTTGATAAATCTGCACAATGCTGGTCAGAATATCGGCAGTGCCATGGTCGTGTTCTTTCGCCGCAAGTTCAATATGCTCGTGAAGCGCGTCGATAATTTTATCCGTATCGGCGTGGAGCATCTCGACCATTTCAAGTGGCGAGAACATGGTGCCCTCGGCATCGGTAACGAGCGAGAGTTCTAAAAATTCGCGCATTGTGCCGACGGGGTAGCCGCCAATGGCGCGGGAGCGTTCGGCAAGGTCGTCGATAATTTCTTCAAGTTGCTCGTAATGCTCATCAAACAAGTCATGCAACGGCTTGAAAAATGGACCTGAGACATACCAATGAAATTTCTTGTATTTCAGGGACAGCACCGATGCACTGGCAATGTGCTGGTCTAACGACGCCATAACGGCAGGCGTGGTGTGTTTCACTCGAACTTCGGTCGACATAATTTACCTCCTTGAAAAGTTAGTTAATTTGTAAGACGATTTTGCCGAACTGTCCTGCCTCGTTCATCTTGCGCAAGGCATGTTCAGCGGACGAAAGAGAAAGAACATCGCTCACAATAGGAATCACCTTGTTTGAGTTCACGAAATCAAGCATGTGTGAAAAATCGCGAGGTGAGCCCATCGTTGAGCCAAAGATAGAAAGTTGCTTCCAGAAAACGCGCGACATTGGAAAGGAAGACGGCGCGCCGCTTGTTGCGCCAACAAAGACAATCCGCCCGCCCGGTGCGGCAAGTTCAATGAGTTTCAGAAAGCCGTCGCCGCCCGCGCTGTCTAAAATCACATCAAAGCCAAT
>CALGMC010000335.1 GCA_937959145.1 uncultured Chlorobiales bacterium | reverse complement strand
ACACTAATGCCACAATGAGTTTATTGCGGTTGCTTTCCCAAAAGTGCGCAAATGTCAGTGGCATTACAGCGATTGAGGCTAAAAGCAGTGCAAACGGTATGAGAAGAACAAGAGGAATCTCGTGCTGTTCGTGCATAGTTGAATTTGGTTTTACGGCATGCTGTTGATAGTCGGCAAAAATACGGTATGTTCATGCTTTCGGAAAGCCGTTACAGAAAAATGGCAATATCGAAACAACGCTTGCTCGCGTTCTTTGTTATTCCATGTTACATGGTCTACTTGCGTAAAATTGCGTGTTCTAATAGAGCACAAAAAAATGTTAACTTTTTTTTCGAAATGCTCTTGACAAACTGTCAAAAAGTTGTATTTTTGCAGTGGCAACAAAGCAATGGGCGCCCTGTCCATTGTGGCAGGTGATGTGGGGGACACCTGCTAGTTGCATAGCGGACCAAGTCCGCTATTTATTTGGGTAGCAGTAAAGTAGTAGGCACCCTGCCTACTATGGCAAGTGATGTGGGGGACACTTGTCGACTGCGGGGCGACTTCGGTCGCCCTTTTTATTTCGACTCGATTTAATTTCAGAATTTCAGATTGATTTAATCTCGGCTCGACTTACTCGGGGGCGTGCTCACTCGAGCATGCCGCAAGCCCTGTCTACAAGCCATGTTCACAAGCGCGTAACATTAGAAACAAGTCATGCTTGAACTGCTCTTGCTCTTCGCTCTCAGCTATCTTGCCGCAACGCTTTCAGGCGCGGCAGGATTTGGCGGCGCGCTCGTCTTGCTCCCTGCTCTGACCAACCTTGTGGGAATCAGTGCCGCTGTTCCAATTCTCACCATCGGGCAGATTTTTGGAAATGCGTCAAGAGTGTGGTTCGGCAGAGATGATTTACAATGGAAACCCATTCTCTTCTTTCTACTGACCGCCGTTCCCTTAACCATTCTTGGCAGTTACCTCTTTGGCGAGATTGACCGCAACAAGGTCAAAATTGGCATTGGTATCTTTCTCATTCTTTTAGTCCTTTATCGCAGAACGAACATTAAAAAAATTGCGCTTGGCGAAAAAGGGCTCTTGCTTGGCGGCGGGCTAACAGGGTTTATCTCGGGCATTGCTGGCAGTGCGGGACCGCTTGGCGCGGCTTTCTTTCTCGGGCTCGACCTCACTGCCAAAGCCTATATCGCCAGCGAAGCCTTCACGGCTTTGGTCATTCATCTCACAAAAACCATCATCTACAACGCCTTCGCTCTTATCAACTGGACTGAACTTTATTACGGACTCTTTATTGGCGGAGCGATGATTTTGGGGAGTTGGACGGGAAGGAAAATCATTGAAAAATTGAGCCGAGAAAAATTTATTCTGCTTGTTGAAGCACTGCTCATCCTCTCAGGATTGCAGTTGATATGGACGGCTCTGTGAAAGCGAGAACAGAGATTGAACGGATTAAAGAGGTGATTCGCATCACTCGATGGGCGGGCGCACCAAATTTCCCGCAGTGTCGACATATCCGATAGCCCCTTCATTCAGCACTTGCGCTAAGCCATCAACGAACTTTCCGACAAAGTCATATTTCGGCTCAATAATCCACTTGCCGCTTGTGTCAATGATGCCGACTTTGCCGTTTTGCCGAACCGACGCATAGCCGCTATTGAACGACTCAACCACACTTTCAAATTGCGGCGCAATGACCATTGTGCCTTGCTTGTTGATAAACCCCCAAAGGTGTGAAGCCGTGTCTTGCACGGCGGCAAGCCCTTCGCTGAACGAGAGCGCGTTTTCAAATTTCAACTCGATAACAGGCTTCGCACCAAAATTGACATACCCCCACAAGTTCCCAATGCGGACGGCACAGAGGCTATCCGAGAAATCGCGCGCATCGTCGAATTGCGGCTTAATGACGAGCGTGCCTTGTTTATCAATAAACCCGCACTTGCCGTTTATCATCACCATTGCCCGCCCTTGCGAAAAGCGAGAGGCTAAATCATACTGCGGCAGAATTACCTTGCGTCCTTCTTTATTGATGAATCCCCACTTGGCAGAATCCATCGTTTCAACAGCGGCAAGTCCCTCGCTGAATCGCATGGCATTTCGGAACTCAGGCTTAATGGCAAGCGAGCCTTCGGCATCGAAGTAGCCAAACGTTTTGCCGATACGCACCACCGCAAAGCCTTCGGCGTAAGGGCGAATATCGCTGTATTGAATTTGCGTGAGAAGCGAGCCTTTTTCGTTCATCACGCCGAAGTTTCCTTTCTGCCCCACAATCGCCAGACCTTCCGAGAACGGCATAGCGGCATCGTATTGCGGCACGATGATGACTTTGCCCGTTCTATCCATATAGCCGTATTGACGATTTTCAGAAATCACATACAACCCTCCCTCGCGGCGCGAACAAGATGAGAGAAGCAACACTAACGCGCAAGCCAGCAATCTAATTTTCAACGGCATTGAAGTGATAGTCGACCGATTTAAGGATGTTGTAGAAAGTTTGAGCAGGATTGTCGGAGCGGTAGAGTTCGTCCATAATCATTGCCTTGCCGATAGGATAGGTGAGCATGTAGGCACGGAAGTCGTCATCGCGTAGGCGAGAAACCGTTCGGCGAATCAGTGCGTCTTCGCTTGGAAGGTATTGGCGCAAATAGGCGAAAACCGCGTCATCGGTTTCGTTTTCGTCATACATCAAGAGTGCGGCATTGACGACGGGCTTGCGTCCGAGTTCTTCAATCAGTTCAATCAGGCGTGCGTCGTTGTCAGAAATTTTGCGTTGATGCAATGCTTCATGCGCTCGCAGCCACTCGATAACAGCGGGGGTTTCGCCGAAGATGATGTAGTTTGCCGCTTCGGCAAGTCCTTCGGAAACGGTGCTACACGGCGCGCCAAGCAGGTTCATGCTGAACTCAATCAGTCCTTGCTTGCGGACGAGTTCCGATTCTTTGACGATGGCTTCGGTATGATGTCCGCAAAAGGCTTCGTGCGTGGTAGTATGCAAGACGCCCCAAATGGTGGTCGGCACATCAATGTTGAGTTCATAGAGCGATTGATAATTGCCGCGATACCAATGGTAGCCCGCCCAAGGCTTTTCGCGCACAAGGCTAACCTCAACTGAATTTTCAGGAAGCGGAAAGAGCGATTGTGTCTTCGCTTTTGCAAACATCATTGAGGCTTGAATGAAGTTCATCAGTTCATCGCCTTTGAGTTCGAACTGCTCACGCCATTGCGTAAATCGTTCAGGAAGACTTCCGTTGCCCAAACGCTCCGCACGAAGGCGTTCATCGATTTCCGTGATGAGTTCCGTGAACTCGCACTCATTGGCGTAGTCAATCGTTGAAATGCCGTAGCAAAGTCGTGCTTCTTCGCGGTAGGAAATTGGTTTATGTTGTTTCTTTTCGATGATGGTTTTGAGCGCGACTAATTGTTTGCGAAGGTAGTTGGCGCGTTCCGACTCGTCGCCATTGAGCGCGTTCAGGAGTTGTTCGGCGTCGGAGTGAAGCGTGTCGAGCGGGCGCATTGGCTCAACATCGATAAGCGATTTGAGTTCAGAAGATTTGCCATAATGCGCATCGACTAACCCGTGATAGTGTTTATCTAATCGGTGAGAGAGCAAAATGTATTCTTCGGCGATGTGGTTCAAGGCACTCATGAGCGGTAATTTTTGAAGTGATTGTAAATATACGATGTGCGTCGGGCTTTGGACAAGAATAAAGTTTATGAAAAAAGTTTGGCATATTTGAAGTTCAATCAAATTGAATCTCGTTATGACCCACGAAGCCTTGATGCGCGAAGCGATTCGGCTCTCGCTTGAAAATGTCAAAAATGGAATCGGCGGACCGTTTGCCGCGCTTGTCGCTCGCAACGGAGAGATTATTGCCACAGGCACAAATCAAGTAACCACCTTGAACGACCCGACTGCCCACGCCGAAGTTACCGCCATTCGCAACGCCTGCCGTGTGCTTCAAACTTTTGAACTTCGTGGGTGCGACCTCTACACCACTTGTGAGCCATGCCCGATGTGCCTTGGCGCGATTTATTGGGCGCGGCTCGAGCGCATTTACTTCGGCAACACCCGCACCGACGCCGCC
>CALGMC010000334.1 GCA_937959145.1 uncultured Chlorobiales bacterium | reverse complement strand
CGGATTTGTCGCAACAAAGCCTTATTGTTCAGGCTCGGCATATCTTGACAAAATGAGCGACTACTGCAAGTCGTGCGCGTTTAGCACCAAAGAAAAAACGGGCGAAAAGGCTTGTCCGTTTAATTACCTTTACTGGGATTTCCTGATGCGAAACGAGGAGAAATTGCGTCCGAACAACCGAATTGCGATGATTTACGGCACGCTCGATCGAAAATCAAACGACGAAAAACGCGCCATTCGCCAATCTGCCGAAACCTTTTTAGCGGGCTTAAAACCAAACACTTACTACGCATGAAGCCGATTCTCATCTACGATGGCTATTGCAACTTGTGCATTAACCTCATCAAAACGCTTGAGCCGCAAAACCGAACAAGCGAAGGCGAGTTCAAAATGTGGTTTGTGCCGTTTCAAAAAGCCGACGCGCTCATTGAGCAATACGGATTGAACCGTGAAGAACTCAAATCGGCGTTGCACTTCATTAGCGAGCAGGGAGAAGTCTTCAAAGCGGGCGAAGCCATCGGAAAACTTGCCGAACATTTCGCAATGCTGAAAATTGGGTCGGGATTTTTCAAGACGGAACTTGGAGAGAAATTTTACAAACTCATTGCGGCGAATCGATACGGCGTGTTCGGCTGTGCCGACGAGTGCTATATTTCCGAGTTTTATCAATCCGAAGCCAGCCTGTAGCCGTGACGAAATCGTTTCTGTTCAATCAACTGCCAGCGGTGTTGTGTGCGGTTGCGATTTTTGTGCAATCGAGCATACCGGGCGAGCAGATTCCCGACCTTGAACTCTTTTCGCACGATAAACTCATTCATGCGGCGATTTATTTTGTGTTTGCTTTTGCGCTCTTGCATGCGCTTCGGCATCAACGGCGGGTGATGTATCTCTCCGAGCATGCGCTCGTGTGCGGTGTGCTCATCGCAACGCTCTATGCGATTAGCGACGAGACGCATCAATTTTTCACGCCGAATCGCTCATCGGAAATTTGGGATTTGAACGCCGATGTGTTAGGAATTATGTTCGCCGCAGGTGTTTTTTGGAAGTTTCCGACAAAAGAAATTTAAGTGCCGAAAAGTCTATCGCCTGCGTCGCCAAGTCCGGGCAGAATGTATTTATTGGCGTTAAGTTCGCGGTCGAGGGCGGCGGCGAAAATCGGAACATCGGGGTGCTGTTCGGAAAAGTATTTAACGCCTTCGGGTGCGGCAACAACGGAGACGAGCGTGAGTTTTTTCGCGCCTTTTTCTTTGAGCAGTGAAGTTGCCATTGTGGCACTGCCGCCTGTGGCAAGCATCGGGTCGAGCACCAAGCAATGAAGCGTCTCGATATGAGCGGGAATGTTGGAGTAATAAAAATGCGGCGCGTGCGTTTGGTGGTCGCGCGAAATGCCAATGTGCGAAACAATCGCGTCAGGGAGAAATCTCAAAAAGCCATGCTGCAAGCCTAAGCCTGCACGAAGCACGGGCGCAATTAAAAACGACTCTTGAAGTGCGTAGCCCGTTGTGCGCTCAAGCGGCGTGTCATATTCAAACGAGCGGAGCGGGAGAGCGCGGAAAATCTCAACCGCCATGATTTCAGAAATGCGTTCTAATGTGGCTCTAAATATCGGGTTCGGCGTGTGCTTGTTTCGAAGTGTGGAAAGGTCGCATTTGAGAAGGGCGTGGTCGAGTAAAGTGAAGTTCATAAATGTGTTGGTTATTTTTGGCTTCAAAGATACAAAAACGCCTCATTGCAAAGTTCAAAAACAAATGGACTTCAAAAAACTGGTAATCCGCATTAAGAACTTGTTTCTACGCCCAAAGTCGGAGTGGCTTGTCATTGAAGAAGAGCCTGTTTATGAATCGCAGGAAATTATCCGCGATTATGCCTTGCCACTGATTTTTGCGACGGTTTTTTGGGAACTCGTCGTGGTGGGCATTCGCTTAAAGATGGTTTATTTCGCGATTGTGAATTTCACATTGCTTATGCTCGCGCTCTTTTTGACCATTAGCCTTGTTTATGACTTATCGACGCGCTTTCAATCTTATGCCGATAGAAATGCGGCGGCGAAACTTGTCGCCTATTGCTCAACCCCGCTTTGGCTGGCGCAACTCGTTCAAGCCGATGTCGAATGGCTCTTCCTCATGAAGCCTATCGGGTTTGGACTTGCGGCATATCTTTACCACACGGGCGTTCCAATTTTGATGAAACCGTCCCAAGCGCGCCGCGCCGCCTATACGACCACCATTCTGCTCATCGTTTTAACCATCAACGCGCTCGTTTGGCTCTTGCTCGACGGCGCACGCCGTTTCTTTGCAAATCTCTGAATCGGTAGTTTGGTATTACTTTTTTTGAAAAATGAACTGCACTTATCCTCAAACATATTGCAAATTCTTAACTTGTCGCTTATTTTTGCAAAGGCACGTTTTTTGATGCTTTACCTGCTGACCAACCAAAAGCGAGAAATAAACAATGACTAAAAAATTACGCAACACACTACTGCTTCTAACATCTATCATTATCCCTGCCTTAGCCACAGCGCAAAATAGGCAACTCTATTCTTACCAAAGCGGAAACTTTGGCGACCCAAACATCTGGACGCTCACCAACGGCGGCACAGATTTCGTAACCCCTAACGTTGATGACAACTTTACCATCAACCCGGGGCACACCATTACGCTGACCGCAAACTCGCAAATTGTTCAAACCGTTGCAACGCGCACCGTTACGGTCAACGGCACGCTTAATGTGCAGGGCTTCACGACCCAAACCTTCGGCACGTTGCAAGGAAATGGTACGATTCGTATTAGCGCAGGTGCATTTCCAACGCTTTCAGCCACAACCCATTCATTTTTGCAAGCAGGCGGCGGCACCGTGCGCTACGAAGGCGCGACTTACACCTTGCCGAATACACCCACAACCTATAACAACCTCACCATTGCCGGTACAGGACCAAAATCCTTTGCGCCTGCATCCGCAACCACATTTACCCTTAATGGCAACCTGACCGTCGCAGAAAATAGGCTCACGATAGGCGGAACGGGCGCAGCCCCGGTGGTTACGCTCAACATTCTCGGAAACTTGACCGTCAATAGTGGCGCAACGCTCGATGTTGGCTTAACGACTAATGTCGTTCAGCATGTGATTAACCTTAGCGGCAACCTGACTAACAGCGGCACCATTGATTTAACCAACCTCGCCGAAGGTGCAAATCCTTTCACTACAAATGGCGGTTCGGCACGCATTCGCTTCACGGGTGCAACCGATAACACCGTTACGCTCAATGTCGGGCACAGCACGCAATTTGGAAACTTCATCGTCAATAAAGGCACAGGGCAAACCAATGTCCTATCAGTCGTTGTGCCAACAGGTGCGGTAAATCCACAATTTTGGGGCAATGGCGGCACCAGTG
>CALGMC010000333.1 GCA_937959145.1 uncultured Chlorobiales bacterium | reverse complement strand
GTGAGCCACAACGCCATTGGCTTCCAAAATGAACTGCTTCGATGCGCCATCAGGCACAATGCCAAAGAGTGTTCGCTCGCAAGCGACATATTCAAAAAGTTTGCTTTGTGTGATGGTTTCAATGTGTTTGACAGCGGATTGCGTTGCCCAAAGCACATCGGCTTGAAAATTTTCCGCGAGTGCGTCGTGATGCGATTTGTAGCCTTCGACTTGAACCAATCCGTCAAGCCCCAACGACTTTGCAAACTTCATGTATTCGGTCGGGAACAAGCCCACAAACCGCGCTTCGACTTTTTCACCGAGTTCGGGATTTTGTTCAATGGCTTTTTTCAAGCCCAAGAAAAATGGCTTTGGTGAGCGTTCCGAACTGTGTAAAGTGCCTGAATGAAGGAACCGAAACTTGCCACTATTGACGCGCGCTTTGGGCACGAGTGCAAAATCTTTCGCGTCGTAGCCATGCGTGATGATGGCAATGTCGTTATGCGTAAGTTTTCCACGATAGGTTCGTAAGAAGTGCTCTTTGAGTGCGCGATTCACCGTGATGATTTTATCAACGCCTAAAACGACGGTTTCTTCCAAGCGTTGATGCGCCCGAAGGTGAAGTGGCGTCGGATAAAAATGAAGCGGATTTTCAACCCATGGGTCTCTGAAATCGATGACCGTTGGCAGTTGATACTTCTTGCGGAGTTCAAGCGCGATGAGGTGAGAAGTAAAAGGCGGCGCAGTTGAAAAAATAAGGTCGATGTCGCCATGTTGTGCAAAAATCTCGTCGGCTTTTTGAAGAGCGAATTTCTTCCAACCGATTTTGTTGTCAGGAATGAAAAAAGTTTGGCTGGCAAGGCTTATTAGGCGACGCATAAATTCGCCCGGCAGTTTGAACTGTTGAGAGCTCGAGAGCGATGCTGCAGTTTTCGTAACATCTTTCGTTTCCGTGCGATGAATCTCGATTGGATTTGTGTCAAGTTCTTTCAGAAGCGTTTCGTCGTAGGCGTAGTAGGCGGTTGGCGTAATGGTCAGCACAATTGGCTTCCAACCAAATTCGGGCAAATACTTCACGAATTTGAGCGTGCGTTGAACTCCTGAAAGCCCCATCGGTGGGAAGTAGTAAGCGATAATTAAAACTTTTTTTATCGCTTTGTCCGACGCTTGCGATTGTGCGCGCTCCGAATTGAACGAGGAAAGCGACTGCAGAGATACGAGATGAGATGATGTCATAACTAAAAAACAGTTTACAACAAGTTTATTTGACAACTCGACGCGTGAAGTCTCGTCGTAGTTATTGGTAATAAAAATGCAGCAGTGTTATACTGTGTCAGTCGTGGTGAATGTTGCAGGTAGAGAGAATTCTTCAAGTTTGCTTTGAAGCAAATGTAAAATTTTTTGCGCAGTTCTGATATTTTTATTTCGCCAAAATTTTGTTACCTAACAATTCAAATGAGCAACAGAAATGGCAAAAGAACCTACCGAAGCCTCGCTCAACAAAATGTGGAAATATGTTGAGCATTATTGGCAAAAGTCTGGCACCTTTCCGCACCCCGATAAATCCGTAACCGAAGTGGTCGTCAAAGGTTTAGCGCAACATGTCGATGAACTTGGCAAGCCGCTTTGTCCCTGTAATTTTTACGCCGATAAAAAAGCCGAAGCGCAAAAACGCGAGTGGATTTGTGCTTGCGAAGAAATGAAACTTTACAAGTATTGCCACTGCTTGCTCTTTGTCAATCAAGAGGGATTGCCGATTACGGAATACTTGCCCGAAGACCACGAGGGACGGCAAATTTACGGTCTTGTCAAAGACCCAACGCCTGAAAAAGGACGAGAAGGCGCAAAGGTAAAGCAAGGCACATAAACATGGTGAGAAGTGTAGTGATTGTTTGCGTCTTGCTTTATGCTCTGTCGCAAGTTGAGGCGCAAGAGATAACGGCGAAAACCAAATATCAAGACGCCGCACTGCTGTTTCAGTTCAGCGGCTTCGGCAACTTGGCGACAGGCGGACTTGGCGCAGTTGAAACCCCTCGCGACGCCAGCGGCGCAAGCACGATTACGGTCAGCGGTATCGGTGGAAAATACTTCACAGCGGAGAATGTCGCTGTGCGTGCCGCGCTCACCTTTGCACGTGAAACGTCGTCGCAAGCGCAATCAGGTTCTATCGCAGAGTTCACTGAAACCTTAACCACGATTGGCGTGGAAGGCGGTGCGGAAGTGCACTTGCACAACAAACGGCTCTCTCCATATTTCGGCGGATTGATTGGATATAGCAGAGGGTCATTTTCAAGAACGCAAAGTGGAAGTGAATCCTCTGCTGTGCGCAATGGGTTTGGCATTGCAGGGATTTTAGGCGCGGAATTTTTCCTCTTCGAGCAAGTAAGTTTCGCGGCAGAGTATCGCGCCGTTTATCAAAGAACCACAGCCACGAGCACCCTTTCTAACGGCACGCGCATTGACGCACCCGAACAAACAAAGATTGGATTTTTCTCGCAAGGCTTCTTAACACTTGGCTTGTATTTGTGGTAAGCGGCTGAAATGTAGGCGTGAAAAGTTGAGCGTTGCAAGGCAATTTAGTTAGAGGGATAAAATGTCAAGCCTATGATGAAATAGGTTTTTTTGAGAAGAAGTATGCGCGTTTAGCACCCTTTACGCGCTGGCGGCGAGATGCTTGAGCGTGTAGAAGCAGTTTTTGCCGTCCATGTGCAAATGAATCACGCCCGCCCGCACCAATGAAACTAAAATGCGCGCCGCTCGGCGATTAGACACATTAACTAATCGGCTGTATTCAACGAGCGTAATGCGGTGATAAGTGTTCAAATACTTCATCAGTGTGCGTTCATTATCGCCGAAGGAAATGCGAATCGGACGATGTTCGGCTTTCAAGAGTTGAACGGCTTCGGGTGCGGCGATGAGATTTTTATCGTTGTTTCGCAGATAGACTTTACGCTCAATGACCTTCTTAAAGGTTTTCGGGTCTCTCGTTTCAGAAAGGTGAAAGTGAGGTTTTGTGCTACTTTCTTCAACAATGACCGCCAAGACATCGCGTCCGCGAAACTCAATCACATCGGTCTCGAAAGGCACGGCGGGGTGAATAAAATCGTTCGCCGCCTCCCAAATGATTTCGGCTGTTTCCTTCTCGCTCTCAATTCCGACAATACGCTTGTCGTCGTCAACGCCGATGAGAATGGTGCCACCAGAAGTATTGGCGAAAGCAGAGATGGATTTTGCGATTTTTTCGGGAGAGTGGACGAGTCGCTTAAATTCAATGTGCTGATTTTCCCCTGTGTCCACAAGCCGTAAAAGTTCTAAATCGGTAAGCGTCATGGTAAGGTGCTGTTTTAAGCGTTACAAACGAGGTCGTGAATCCTCTGTAAGTGGCTCTTACGACAATGTTCTCGTTTATGAAGACTAAACAGGCGAAAGAACAAATCAGACTTAAAAGAACTCTAACCTCCTTATCAACGTTTAGTTTTTGATTTTTTAGATTTCTTCTTTGGTTTTTCGTCTTCTTTTGCCGCTTGTGGTGGTGGCGCGCCGATATTGCCGACGGGTGGCGGGATTTTAACCGTTGGAGGATTGAGAAAGGCAAAAGTCGCCAGCGTATAATTGATGGCTTGTGCTTCGCCGTCGGTGAGTGTGCCTAATGGGTGGTCGATGATGACATTATATTGCAAACTGTCGCGCTCAAAGAAGCCCATGTTATACTGCCGACCGTTGAAGTCGCACCGTGAGTAGTAGGACTGACGCCAGCCACGCTCCGCTTCAAAGAGTGAATCCAATCGCCAATCGCTTCGCAACAGTTGATTCTTGCCGAACGAAAGGGCTTCTTGAACTTGCGCCCAAATGCCTGTGGAATCAAATGTGCGGTAGGCGACGGAAATCGTGATGCTAATTTTTTCGTTGCCAAAAAAGTTAATCAAGTTTTCATACTGACGGCGCGAGCCAGACCAATTTTTCGGAACGGAAAACTGACAGCCGAGCACGGTATCGCGATTCACTTCCATTGAATAGCCGCCGTCGGAAAGCATATTAAATCGGAGCGTCATCACAGGGTTGATGCGCGTATCGGTCGTGATTGCAACATAATCAAGCTCATCAACGATTTGGGAGGTTGTATCAATCGGCGGCGGTTCAGGTTTTGGCGTTGTTTTTGCCACCTCTTTTGAGCCTCCGCAACCAGAAATGATACCTATTGTTAGGAGAACAAATAAATAGAGAAGTAGTGTATATCGCATTGCGTGTCGAGAACGACGAAGTTTGAACGAAATTTACTCTAACGATTAAGGAGTTTCGTCAAAATAAAATAAACTCGCAAAAATTCCGCATGCCCTTAAAAATTTTATCCAATGCGCGACCTCTTTGAAAAGCCTTACAGCATTTTTTTAGAAACTTCAAAACCAGACGGCGAGAATCAAAAATCGCTCTTTTTCCAAGAGCCTCAGCGCATCATTGAAGCCAAGTCGCTTTCAGAAGTGCACGCCGCGCTTGAACAAATAGAGGACGCGCACCAACGCGGAAAGTGGCTCGCAGGTTACATGAGTTACGACGCAGGTTTTGCATTCGAGAAAAAACTTCAACACAGGCCTGTTGCAAGGTCGCTCCCGCTTATTTGGTTCGGCGAATATGACGCGCCGATGGTAAATCCGTCGGTTCAATTCAATCACAAGCAAGGCGTTGCGCAACAAGTCGGGTTCAATCTTTCAAAAGAAAATTACGCAAATGCAATCGATAGAATTTTGGCGTATATCGAAGCGGGCGATGTCTATCAAGTGAATTTTACGGGAAAACTCTTGTTTGACTTTCAAGGCAACGCCGTTGAACTTTACGAGAGTTTGCGCGAAAAGCAATCCGTTGCCTACGCCGCATTTCTCAATTTAGGCAAGCAAGCAGTGCTCTCATTTTCTCCGGAACTTTTTTTTCGTATCAAGGACGGCATCATTGAATCCAAGCCGATGAAAGGCACTGCGCCACGCGGACGCACAACCGCCGAAGACGAATCTGTTGCAACATGGCTGAAAGACGATGAAAAAAATCGCGCCGAAAACTTGATGATTGTGGACCTCATTCGCAACGATTTCGGACGCATCTGCAAAACAGGGTCAATCACCGTTCCAAGCCTCTTTGATGTTGAGCGATTCCAAACGCTCTTCCAAATGACCTCAACCGTGCGCGGCGAACTCAAAGACGGCATCACGTTCAAAGAAATTTTTGAAGCCATTTTTCCATGCGGCTCAATTACAGGTGCGCCGAAAATTCGCGCGATGGAAATTATCTCTGAACTTGAACGTGAGCCGAGAGGTATTTACACGGGTGCAATCGGATTCATCTCGCCGCAAAAAGAGACGTGTTTTAGCGTTGCCATTCGCACAGTGGTCGTTGAAAATAAGAGCGTAAGTTCTCTTGTTGGAGAAATGGGAATCGGAAGCGGCGTTACGATTGACTCCGAAAGCCAAACCGAATACGACGAGTGTTTGCTTAAAGCAAATTTCTTAACGAAGCCGACAGAAGACTTCGCGCTCATTGAATCAATGAAGTTTCACGGGCGTTACTGTCTGCTTGAAAAGCATCTTGCGCGTCTTAAAGACTCGGCGGCATATTTTGAATTTAATCTCGATGAAATGTCGCTTCGTGCAACGCTTATGCAATACGCAAAAACGCTCGACGCAAAAACGCTTTACAAAGTGCGCGTGAGTGTGGCGAAGTCGGGGCAGGTGGAAGTGAGCCATGAGTCGATTGAACCGACAGATGGACTTTGTGCGGTGGCGATTGCGGAGGTGCGAACCAATTCCGCCGACAAATTTTTCTATCACAAAACAACGAGGCGTCAGATATACGACGAGGCGTCGCAGTTGGCGCGGCGATTGGGCTTAGCCGATTTCATTTTTCTCAATGAGCGAGGGGAAGTATCGGAGGGTGCAATCAGCAATGTATTTGTTGAAAAAGAAGGACGGCTCTATACGCCGCCGATTTCTTCGGGCATTTTAGCCGGTGTCTATCGCGCTCACGTTTTAGAAACCTATCATCATGCAAGCGAGCGCGTTCTGCATTTGGAGGATTTAAGAAATGCCGAGCGAATTTGGATTTGCAATGCCGTGCGAGGAATGAGAGAAGTGAAGTTGATAAGTTGTTAGCGGGCGGGAAGTCGTTTGGTGAGCACAAGTTTGTTTTCGCCGTTGGATTGCTCGTATTCAATTTCATCGACGAGTGAGCGAATGAGTTTTATGCCTAACCCGCCGCTTTTTTTAGCGGCAAGGTATGCTTCCATATCGGGCAACGGGTGCGTGCGAATGTCGTAACTTTTGCCGTTATCATTGACGGTAACAATGAATCGGTTTTCGGCTGTTTGAATAACGATGTGTAACTTTTCGTCCGAGTTTTTGCCGTAGCCATGCCTAATGATGTTGGAGCAGGCTTCATCAACGGCAAGCACGATTTTATAGCCGTCACGCTCTTCGAAGCCAAACGCTTCCGCCGCTTTCGAGACAAAGTTGCGAATGCTTTCAAGTTGCTCCACGCTACTTTGAATCGTCAGTTCCGCCTTAAATTCCTCTGCCATTCCTCAATCTGTTTTCAAGTTTCAGTCGTTATGAAGCGGTTGTTTGAAATTTTTCAATGGCTTTATGTTCGTCGTCGTAGATTTCGTAGAGCAGTGGAAATCCAAGCAAATCGAAGACTTGAAAAATTTTTTCGGGCATATTTGAAAACTTAATGTCGCCACCTTTTGAACGAACTTCATCGATAAACGACATGAAAACGCCAAGTCCTGCGCTCGAGATGTAGTTGAGTTTTGAAAAATTGATGATGATGTTCGTGCGCCCTTTATCAATCAAATCTTGAATCGCTCGTTCCAACTGTATGGACGTGTGAGCGTCGAGGTCGCCGCTGATGTCGATAATGCTGGTTTTGCCCGATTCACGAAGCGATGTATTGAATGTTGCCATAAAACAGATTTAGTGTTTCGGATTTAGTTTTTACCGTTATGCGAAACTCAAAGAATGATTGTTACACGGGGCATCGTTTGAGCACAACGATGGTTAGGTCGTCTCGCACAGCACCGCCATCGTTGGTAAAAAAATTGACGGCATTAAATATATCATTTTTGATTTCACTTGCACTTTTTTGGCGAGAACGGCGTGCGACGTCCATCAGCCGTTCATAGCCGAACTGCTCCTCGTGTTTGTCAACGGCTTCAATGACGCCATCGGTATAAAACACAACCACATCTCCGACGTTCAGTTCAATATGCGCTTCGCTCGCGTGTTGCGAAAAGAGCGCGCCTTTATCAAGCCCTAAGGCGAGTCCTTTCATTTTAACGAGTCTGGCGTCGTCGCCTTGAACAACAACGGCAGGGCAATGTCCAGCATTGGAAAGATGAAGAAGATGTCGCTCGGTGTCGATGATTCCATAAAGCGCGCTGATAAAGGAGGCTTTTTCCAATCCGCGTGCAATCGTTTCGTTGGCTTTGCATAGAAATTCTTTCGGCGAGTTAGGATAAATGCGGGCGAGCGACTGCACGATGCCTTTGAGTTCAGCCATATAAAACGCCGCTGATGTTCCCTTTCCCGACACATCAGCGATGATAATGCCGACGGTTGTATTGCGCTCTCCGATTTGAACATAATCAAAATAGTCGCCGCCGACTTCATATGCGGGGTAGGAAACGCCGTCAATTTGAAAGCCGCTTAGTGTTGGTTGTGATTGGGGCAGAAGCCGCAGTTGAATCTTCTGTGCGACCAAGAGTTCTTGTTGAAGCCGCTCTTTATCAATGAGTTCGCGAATGAGGCGGGAGTTATCTATAGCGACGGCGGCTTGGTCGGCAAAGGTGGTGATGAGTTCCAAGTCTTCTTTAACGAAACCGTATTCGACGTCTTTGGCGACACACAAAACGCCGATGAGTTTGTTTCGCGCCAAAAGCGGAACAGAGACGATCGAGCCAATCCCGTTTGAAGACGCAGGGTTGGATTTTATGCGTCTCCAAAACTGCTTCACTGCCGAAGGCAATGCGCCGAATCGCACATCGTTTTCAACGTCGTCAATTCGCACGATGCTTTTTTTCTCCGCGACTTGCTTCCAAATAAAATCGGCTTTGCTTGAAAAGCGTTGAATGGTTTCAAGTGAAATGTTTTGTTGAGCGACCGTCTTAAAAAATCCGTATTCGCCGTTCAAATCGCGCCATTGAAGGTTGGGCAACTTCGAGG
This sequence comes from uncultured Chlorobiales bacterium, assembly GCA_937959145.1. Taxonomy (GTDB): domain Bacteria; phylum Bacteroidota; class Chlorobiia; order Chlorobiales; family Thermochlorobacteraceae; genus JANWWM01. The sequence continues at coordinate 3,807 of CALGMC010000333.1, read as the reverse complement.
CGATTGCGCTTTCCGCTGTTCGCGTCTCTTCGGCGTAAGGGTGATACATATCAAACCACACCGAACTTGAACCGCCGCACGCCTCACGCGCATAGCTCACGAGCGAATCGTAAATTTTTTCTTCTTCAAATACATCAGTAATGAACTTGCTCATCGCATAGAGGTTTTTCACCTCGCTCGATTTGCGCTCGAAGGCTTCGGAAGTCGGCAGATAAAAGAGCAAACTGAAGAGCGTAACGACAAGATAAAGCAAGCCGAAAACGGCAACGCCTTCGAGAAAAATTGAGACAGAAAAGCTATACGCGGTAAAATGTTCGTCAAGATGAAATCCGTTAAAGGCGATGGCGATGCCGCCGATGATGAGTGGCACAAGAAAAATCGCACGAATTTTTTCGTCGCGCTTGATTGGCAAAATCCACGATAGGCGAAAAAGATTGACGAGCATCATCAAGCCTGCAACGCTCAAAAATGCAATCGCCAGCACATTCAGTTTATCGCCCTTCTTTGAGCCAATCATCGCGACCGAGCCAAGCGCAAGGAACGCCGCCATCAAGATGAAATTTGACTTCGTGTTTTTTAATCGGCGAAATAAAATCAGCCGTTCTGCGACAATGAAAAGCGACAAGAGATACGAGCCGAATGTGAGAAAAGCGAGGTGAGATTTGAAAACCGTGTAGATGGTTTGCGGTGCGGCGGCAAGAATTTCTTCATCAGGATTGAAATCGCTTGGGTTGAAAAGCGTGCTATACACCGCAAGAAACGCGATAATTGATGCAATCAGAATCGCGCCGCGCTTAAAGGCATCTTCGGGCTCGACCCACGCGACGGCGTCGGGAAGTGCGTGCGACTCAATCTGACGACGAATCAAAAGATAAATCGCCGCAATAGATGCACACGCTAAAAAATCCTTCAAAACTAAAATCCCGAAAGAAACTAAATAGGCTCTGGCTTCACCCGCATAAAAAAGCCCAACATCGACCGCGAGATGAAGAACTTCGCTGATAATTAGGGCGAGAAACAAAAAGTATGTGAGACGGACGTTTTTTTGCATGGCGCAAATATAAAGCAATCAAAAGCGAGATTTCAGAACGGCGATAGCCTCTGCACGGTTGGCGGTATGTCTCAAAACCGACTTGTGCGTGTGCCAATTCTATCGCCTCACATTCTTACCAAGATTTGAATAACTTTGAGCATCTCTGAAATGAAAATCAAATGACTTCAACACGACGACATTGACGCTATGACATCAGCCCGCATCGCGCTTGACGGCGAAACCCTTTCAATCGAGCGCATTAAATCGGGGCAATCTGTGTCCATTGCGCCTTCGGCACGAAAAAAAATTCTCGCCTCCCGCCGCGTGGTCGACCGATTAACCCACAGCGACAAAGCGCATTACGGCATCAACACGGGATTTGGAATTTTAGCGCGAGAAAAAGTCGCGCCGCACGATTTAGAAAAGTTGCAGGAAAACTTAATTCTCTCGCACGCCGTCGGCGTCGGCGACTTCGTGCCTGAGCGGATTGTTCGGCTGATGGTGCTTCTTAAAGCCAATGCGCTCGCCAAAGGCTATTCGGGAATTTCGCTTGAAGCCGTGCAAATGTTGTGCGACTTTTTCAATCAACACCTTTCCCCCCTCATCTACACGCAAGGCTCGGTCGGCGCGTCGGGCGACCTTGCGCCGCTGGCGCACCTCGTTCTCGCCATGATGGGCGAAGGCGAAGTGTTGCTAAATGGTAAGCAAATGTTTGCCAAAGAAGCCTTGAAACAATGCGGACTTTCGCCATATAAACTCAAATCCAAAGAAGGGCTTGCGCTGATTAACGGCACGCAATTTATGCTGGCTTACGCGGTCGACGGGCTCTTGCGTGCTGATGTGATTACAAAAACTGCCGACCTTTGTGCCGCCATTACGCTTGAAGCGATGCGTGGAAGCAGTTCGCCGTTTGATGCGCGAATCCATGCCTTGCGTCCGCATCAAGGGCAAATCGCTGTCGCTAAAAACATTCTTCGTTTAATTGAAGGCTCAGAGATTATGCAGTCGCACAAAGACTGTCAGAAAGTTCAAGACCCGTATTCGCTTCGATGTGCGCCGCAGGTGCATGGCGCGTGCCGTGATGCAATTGATTACGCAAGGCGCGTTGTGGAAGTTGAACTGAATTCTGCTACGGACAACCCGCTCGTGTTTGAAAACGGCGATGTGATTTCGGGCGGAAATTTTCACGGGGAGCCGCTCGCGCTTGCAATGGATATGCTTGCCATCGCGCTCGCGGAACTGGCGTCAATTTCAGAGCGACGCATTTACCTTCTTTTAGGTGGCGATAGTGTCGGCGGAATTGATTTGCCGAAACTGCTCATGCGCGATACAGGTTTGAACTCGGGCTTCATGCTTCCGCAATACACTGCCGCCGCGCTGGTGAGCGAAAATAAAATTCTTGCTCACCCTGCCTCTGTTGATTCTATTCCGACCTCGCTGGGGCAAGAAGACCATGTCTCGATGGGAAGCATCAGCGCGACGAAGCTTTGCAAAGTCGTGCAGAATGTCGAGACCGTGTTGGCGATTGAATTGATGTGTGCCGCACAAGCCTTAGACTTTCTGCGCCCAATGAAAAGCGGCAAGGGCGTTGAAGCCGCACACAAGAAAATCAGAAGCGTTGTGCCGCACGCTGAAAGCGATAGGCTGTTCCATAACGATATTGAAGCCGTGCTTCGCCTTGTGCAGAGCGAAGCGATTGTGCGCGCGGTAAGTAAAGCGGTTGGAAAATTGAAGTAACTGCCAAAGTGGATATGCGGAAAAGGGGCTTGCGAAAAAAAATGGTTTTCGTATATTTGCGCCCTGTTTGTTGAAAACTTGAAATGCCACCATAGCTCAGTTGGTAGAGCAGCTCATTCGTAATGAGCAGGTCGTGGGTTCGAGTCCCATCGGTGGCTCTACTTCAAACGCGATGACAGCGTAAGAGCATCATCGCTATTTTTTATCCAGCCAAACTTTTTCACTTCGTTATGCAAGAAGGCATTATCACGCAAGTTATCGGTCCTGTCGTTGATGTCGATTTCTCACAAGGCGATTTACCCTCCATCTTAACCGCACTCAAAGTGCGCCGTGAAGACGGCACTGACCTCGTGCTCGAGGTTCAACAGCATTTGGGCGAAGAGCGCGTGCGCACCATTTCAATGGATTCTACGGAAGGGTTAGTTCGTGGAATGAAAGTGGTCAATACAGGAGGACCGATTTCAACACCCGTCGGAAGCGAAGTGCTCGGACGCTTGCTCAATGTCGTTGGCGACCCCATCGACGGAAAAGGCGAAGTCAAAGCGGCAAAGCGTTATCCGATTCACAAAACCCCGCCCGCATTTGATAAACTCTCGACCAAAGCCGAAATTCTTGAAACAGGTATTAAGGTCATCGACTTAATTGAGCCGTATTCTAAAGGCGGAAAAACGGGCTTATTTGGCGGTGCAGGTGTCGGCAAAACGGTTATCATTCAAGAGCTCATCAACAACATTGCCAAATTCCATAGCGGATATTCAGTCTTTGCTGGCGTCGGCGAAAGAACACGCGAAGGCAACGACTTAATGCTCGAAATGGAAGAATCGGGCGTGATTAAAAACGCCGCATTAGTTTTCGGACAAATGAACGAACCGCCAGGGGCACGTGCGCGTGTGGCACTTACAGGATTAGCCATCTGCGAATACTTCCGCGACGAAGAAGGACGCGATGTGCTCTTATTCATCGATAATATCTTCCGTTTCACCCAAGCTGGCTCGGAAGTTTCGGCTCTGCTCGGTCGTATGCCCAGCGCAGTGGGT
>CALGMC010000332.1 GCA_937959145.1 uncultured Chlorobiales bacterium | reverse complement strand
AAACAATATCGGCAATCTCGCCCTCAATTTTTCGGAAGTAAATAAACCCTGAAACAAACAGAAACACAGCAACCGCAAACGAAATAAAAATCCCGCTGCTGATAGGCGAGCCAAACATTGCCCAGCGCATGCCGTCAATCATGCCTGCCATAGGATTAAGATAGTAAAAAGTGATATACTGTTCGGGCACAAGCGATGAAGGATACGCCACAGGCGAAGCATAAAGCCCCAACTGAACCGCAAATGGCAACACATATTGCAAATCACGGTAGCGAATAGAAAGTGCGCTAAGCCAAATTCCAATACCTAATGATGAAAAAATCGTAGCAAGAATGAAAAATGGAATCCAAATCGCATTTACACTTGGGATATATTGATGATAGAGCATTAAGCCGAGTAAAAAGAGAAGCGTAATGCCGAAATCAACAAAGGCAGAAATACATTTAGAAAGCGGGATAATAAGGCGAGGGAAATAAATTTTCTTCACCATATTTTGTGAGGTGATAATAGAATTTCCTGCCTGCGACATCACCGTAGAAAAATATCCCCAAAGCGACATTCCCGAAAGCGCAAAGAGCGTATAAGGCACACCGCTTGTATCGACCTTTACAACTCTGCCAAAAACTAATGTAAAAATTAAAAGCGTGGTTAAAGGTTGAATCAATGCCCATAATACGCCAAGTGCTGTTTGTGCATAGCGAACTTTAATATCGCGGTAAGCAAGCATCCAGAGCAGTTCGCGATACTCAATTAACTCGCCTAAATTGAGCGAAAATTTTTTATTGGCATCTATGACAAATTGGCTCATAACTGTATTAGAAAATCAAAACTTTTTATGCGCTGGCTTTGAATTGTTGCAAAATAATTTCTGATTCGTTCCACACAATCAACGAATTGCCCAATGTGAATTGATGTTTGAGCCGCTCGAATTCTTCATCGTTCAAGACCAAGACGCGAATTTTGCGATGAATCATGCGCTCGGTTTTTTCAATTAGCTCGTTGAGGTAATTGCGGTCGATATTTCCTACAATCGTCAGGTCAATAATCCCGGAATCTTTGCCCGAAGCATAATCACCTGTGATAAACGCCAACTTAACCGAACCTAAACGCGAAAGCACGCGCTCGATGAGCTGGTCAATGCCTAAATACTTCTTGACGAGGCTATGCAGTTCAGGAAACAGCGGGTGTTTGGGATTGGCTTGGTAGAGTTTCGTGCGCCCGTCGTCGCGTGTCGTCAGAAATCCTGCTTCAGTTAGTCGATTAAGTTCAACGCGCACGGCGTTTGTGGATTCGCCAAACTCTTCGGCAAGTCCGCGCAAATAGGCTTGCGTTTCCTGATTGAGGAAAAACTTCAAGAGCAGTTTGATGCGCGTTTTTGATGTTACCAACGAGTCTAACACGAAAGCAATGATTTAGAGTAACGAATCAATGATTTATTGAGTAACAAATTTACTCTAATTAAGTGAAATTGTCAAATCGATGTGTGATAGGCGTCACTTGAGAGGGCTTCGCGAAGTTTGAGCAGTTGCGTTAAGATGGGTTCAAGGTCTGAAAGGAAAATCATGTTTGCGCCGTCGCTGGGTGCGATGTCAGGGTTTTCGTGGACTTCCATGAAGAGCGCGTCACAGCCGACCGCAACTGCGGCGCGAGCCAGAATCGGTGCGTATCGGCGGTCGCCGCCGGACTTTTCGCCCAATCCGCCCGGCATTTGAACGCTGTGCGTGGCGTCAAACACAACAGGGTAGCCTAACGCACGCATTTGTGGCAGTGAGCGAAAGTCGACGACAAGATTGTTGTAGCCGAAAGTTGTGCCGCGCTCGGTAAGCAAGATGTTCGTTGCGCCGCCCGATTCCAATTTCTTGGCGACATTCTTCATTTCAGGCGGAGAGAGGAATTGACCTTTCTTGACATTAACGGCTTTGCCTGTTGCCGCCGCCGCTAAAAGCAAATCCGTTTGCCGACACAAGAACGCCGGAATTTGAAGCACATCGACCACTTCTGCAACAGGCTTGGCTTGATAACTTTCGTGAATATCGGTCAGAACAGGCACGCCGATTTCTCTGCGAACCTTCTCTAAAATTTTCAACCCGTCGTCCATGCCACCGCCGCGAAAGCCATTGACCGACGAGCGATTCGCCTTATCAAACGACGACTTAAAAATAAACGGCACATGAAGCCGTGCGCAAATCGCAACAATCGATTCTGCCATTTTGAGCGTGAAGGATTCGCTTTCAATCACGCACGGACCTGCAATGAGTGCGAGCGGTTGATGGTCGCCAATCGTGAGCGTTTCGGTAATTCGTGCTTGAATCATCGTTAAAATCAATTTGAAGTGTTAAGCAAGACTGTGGCGAAGTTCGCGCATTGCAACGCCGTAGCGCAAGCCTTGTGTGCTAACGGTAAGTTGCTTTACGCCAAAGATGCGCATAAACGTCCATAAAATCATGGTGCCTGCGGTAATCACATCGGCTCTGCCGCTTTCAACGCCTGCGGCGACGATTTCATCAATAGAATGCGTTTTGAAAAAATCAAGTTGCGACTCAACGCTCGAATAAGCAAGCCGGTAGCCGTGAAGTTTTTCGTTCTCAAACTGCTTCAAACCTTGTGCTTGTGCGGCAAGCGTAACGATTGTTCCTGCAACGCCAATCACGCTCTCGCGCCCTGAAATGAAGCGCGAAAGTTCGTTTGAAAAAACATCAATCAAAAATGAATGAGCCTGCGCGAAACTTTCATCGGAAGGCGGTTGAGCATGGAAAAATCGTTCGGTCAAACGCACAGAACCGATGTCGAGGCTGACTTTGTCGCGAATCCTATTGCTGTCTCCCAAGATAAGTTCCGTTGAGCCGCCACCGATGTCAATGACCAAAAACGGCTCGAGAAGATTTTGCCAACCCGCGATTGCGCCTTGAAAAGTAAGTTCGGCTTCGGCGTCGCCTGAAAGCAGTTCAATCTCAATGCCGATTTGTGAGCGGACAAGGCGTAAAATTTCATCACGATTGAGCGCGTCGCGCACAGCACTCGTCGCCACAGCGCGAATAAGTTTAGCGTCATGCTGTTCAATGAGCGAGCGATAGAATCGCAAGCAGTTCAGCAGTCGCTCAATCGCATCAGGATTGATTCGGCGGTCTTTATCGACACCTTTTCCAAGACGAATGATTTCTTGATGATTGTAAATCGTGTGAAGGGTTTGCGAAGCGAAGTCTAAATCGGCGATGAGCAAAAGCGCAGTGTTTGTGCCGATGTCAATCGTGGCGATGCGTGTCAAGGTGCGAGTGAGTTAAGTTGTTTGTTTTGAGTGAGTGCGCAAATCCATTCGCCTTCTTCTGAAAGGCGAACGAGTTCAAAGTTAATGCTATCAAGCAAGTTTTTCAGCCAATCTACGTCGTATTTGAGCAAGCCCGAAAGGAGCACTTTTGAGCGCGGCGAAAGCCGTGCGAGCGTTGGAAGCAATTTTTCGTGAACAGGACGATTGATGTTGGCAAGAATGAGCGAAATGTGATGTGCCGAGAGTAGCGACTCAAGTCCATTTTGCGCGTCAAGATAAAGCACGTCGATGTTTTCAGTGCGGTTGATGGTGCAATTTTCTTTGGCGTTGAGCACTGCCCATTCGTCGTTGTCGCAAGCAATGATGAGATTTCGGTTGCCGAGTTTGCGCGCTACGATTGCCAAAACGCCTGTGCCTGTGCCAATGTCCAAGATGCGGTCGTCGGGCTGAACAAGGGTGCGCATTTGCCGAAGCATTAAGCGTGTGGTTTCGTGATAGCCTGTTCCGAACGACATTTTCGGATTGATTTCCACAACAAGTTGATTCGGCTTTGACGCTGGGAAATTGCCGTGCGGAACGATGAGAAGCCAATCGTCAATCTCAATCGGCTGTAATGACGACTCCCACTGTGCGTTCCAGTTTTGCGGTTCAATCGTTTCAGTTTTGAAGTCGAGAGATTTTCCAACAAGAGAAGAAACCAGCAAGTCAAGTTCCGAGCGTTTTTCGTTTGTCCATTCGCTTGCAGGAAGGTAGGCGAGAAGTAGGTCGCCCTCTTCGAGAAAACTCTCAAATCCAAGTTGATGAAGTAAAGCGATAGCGACCTCGAAGTGCTCTTCGCCAATCGGTAAGGAAACTTGTGTATAAGGTTCGTTGGTCAAGGTTGTGATGAAGAAGATTTTTTGAGTTGAGCGAGTTCGTGGCGTAAGGCGTCGAGTTCGGCTTGTGCTTCGGAGAGCGTGAGGATTTTTTGGTTGTTGCGATAAAGGCGAATCAAGCCGTTGTCGTAGATGACTTCGGCGTTGAGCGAGTGCAGGGGC
>CALGMC010000331.1 GCA_937959145.1 uncultured Chlorobiales bacterium | reverse complement strand
CTTGAAGAACTGCAAAAAAATCATCAACGCGAGTTAGGGGACTTTTTGATTAGCCCGTTTGAAGCCACCGTCAATGGCACAAAAGCCAAGCGCAGTCTCACGCTGACGCGCGTCGGCAATCTTCATTTCAATGGCAAAAATCACAACCTTGAAGTTTCAAAAACCATTACGCTCGCCAAAGGCAAATCGGAATTCACGGTCGACTACACGCTGACGCTTCAGAGCGACGAGAGAATCAAGTTGTATTTCGGTGTGGAAAATCTTTACGGCTTGTTGGCGGGCGACGCACCCAATCGCTATTACTACTTCGACGACCTCACGCTTGAAAATAACCGACTGAACAGCGTTGGCGAAGTGCGCGCGCGCATGGTCGGCTTGAAAGATGAATGGCTCAAAATCCATGCGCGACTTGACGCTACCGAAGAGGCGCGCGTTGTGCGTTATCCGATTGAAACCATTTCGCTCTCCGAAGGCGGCTTCGAGCGCGTCTATCAAGGCTCGTGCGTGGTGATGCTTTTTGAAGTTGAACTCTCTAAAAAACCGGTGGAACTTTCGCTGGTGCAACGCTTCTCGCGAACATAGGGAATAATGAACGGTGCGCGTTGCGATTTACCATCACTATTTCCAGCCGATTTTGCCATCGCCAAACTTATATCGATTCGGAATCGTAACAGGCAATTTTCCTGACGGCTCTATTTCGCCTTTAAGCAATTTGGCAACGGCGGTTTCGCTGGCTGTGCCTGCTGAGTAAGCGCAAATGTAAGCATCAGGTTCGCTGTAACTCATGATGAGATACGGCGTGCCGAATGAAACAAGCACCAACGGAATGCCTTTCTTGTTCAATCGGTCGATAAGTTTTTTGAGGAATTTATCCTGCTCCTTGTCCAAGCCGAATTTCCCCTGCCACGCGCGTGTATCGGCGTAGCTGGAAACGACCACTACATCGGCGCGCTCGGCTGAAAAAAGTGCCAAGTCGTAATTCATCTTGTTGCTTTGCGCGCCAAGTTGATAGCGAATCGTGTTGCTAAACCGCGTTTGCAATTCTTCGTGAAAAATTTTTCCAACTTCGCACGACGCCGAATTTTGAAGCGAGATATTGACAATTTTGCCTTGATACTCACCAAGCGGCAAAAGCCCATTCTTATTGGAAAGAAGCGTGATAGATTTATCGGCAATCTCTTGCGCAACGGCTTTATGCGCCTTAATGCCCACGACTGCAGAAATAGAATCCAAAGATGTGAATCGGTTGCGATGAAGTCCAAACCACTCTTTGAGAACGAGCAATTTTCGGACAGATTCGTTCAGACGTGCTTCGGAAATTGTGCCGTTGCGGACGGCTTCGAGCAACGCATTGTAAGCAATGTCGGAATCAGGCGAAAGGAGAATCACATCGTTGCCCGCGAGAAAGGCTTTGACGGCGGCTTCGCCTGCGGGAAAATTTTTCTTCACGCCGCGCATGCCCATGCCGTCGGTTACGGTTAAGCCTTTGAAACCAAGTTCCGACTTCAAAATGTCGGTCGTAATGGTTGGCGAAAGTGAAGCGGGCAAGATGTATGAATTGTTGTTGAGTTTGGGCAAGGCGAGATGCCCGACCATCACGCTCATCACGCCGCCATCGACGGCATATTTGAACGGTTTGAGTTCAACGTTTTGAAGGCGCGTTTTCTCGAAGTTCAGAACGGGTAAATCTTTATGGCTGTCGATGTCGGTGTCGCCGTGTCCAGGGAAGTGCTTGGCGGTAGCAATCATGCCGGCTTTTTGCGTGCCGTTGATGAAGGCAGACGCCATCGTTGCCGTCAAAGAAACATCTTCACTGAACGCGCGCGTGTTGATGATAGGGTTGTAAGGATTGTTGTTGAGGTCGACCGCCGGCGCATAGTTTTGATGAATGCCAAGCGCACGGGCTTCTTTGGCAATAAGTTCGCCAACCTTAAAAGCATAGTTGGGGTTGCGCGTCGCAGCGATTGCCATTGCACATGGAAACTCGGTTGTGCGGTCAATCCGCATCGAAACGCCCCACTCCATATCCGCAGAAATGAGTAAGGGGAATTTCGCCAAGCGTTGATAGCGATTAGCAAGCATGGCGGCTTCATAGACATCGCCGCGCGAAAACATCACGCCGCCTACTTTGCCTTGCCGAATGAGTTCAGAATTTTTGACGAACACCTCTTCATCATCGCTCTTGTAGCGCGTGTAACTTTGCACGCAAAACACCTGCCCGACTTTTTCTTCAAGCGTCATCGCCGATAAAACCGAATCTGCCCACTGCCAACGTTGCGCGAAAATTTCAGGCGTTAGAGGGGGCTTTGAAAACGCATCGGCAATCGGTTGCGCTAAGAGCAAAGAACTAAACGGAACGCCCGAAACAAAGGCGAGAAGTAAAGTGAACACGTATCGCATCGCTGTTGTTGAAGTTCAAATCAAGATAATAAATTTGCGTTGCCAATTCTGTCAAACAGCATTCAGGCTGTATATTGCACTTAATACTTCGCTGTGCCAATCTTCATAAAAAACCAACCTGCTCCGAACGATGCGCGCACTCTTGCTTCTCTTCTGCTCGATAACTCTTGCCACGTGCAATCCAACCAAATCCACACAAGGCTTTGCGGACTTTGAAGAAGGTCGGCTCGCCTCGCTGACAACAAAAGTATCGGATTCACAAGAGACTTCAACACCGCTTGAAATCATCTCGGCAACGCCACAAGGCGAAATCGAGTCGCCCGACCAAGCACAAAGCATTGCGATTATGTTCAATCAACCGATGATTGCCCTCACCGATGAATCGCAAACGGCTGTTCAGAAATCACTGCTTCAAATCAAGCCCGAAGTGAAAGGCACAGCGCGTTGGATTGGCTCACGCGCACTTATCTTCACGCCAAGCGATTCGCTCCCATTTGCAACTACCTTCACTGTTACCGTTCCGAAAACCATTACATCGCGTTCAGGAAAATCGCTGAGCGACGACTACACCTTTACCTTCTCGACGCCAAGCGTCAAACTCGTTGAGCATTATCCCTACGGCACTTATCAACAACTCGGCTTGAACGACACGCTCGTCTTGAAGTTCAATCAAAAAGTCGACCTCAACATCGCAAGCCGAATCAAAATCACGGATTCAAAAGGCAACAACATCAAATTTTCACTCTCGCAAAAAAGTGCTGACGACCTCAAAAAACTGATTGACTTCTACCGAAAGACCGACCGCTACACGCCTGCTTATTGGTTCGAGCAAAGCAAAAACGCCGATAAGATTCTCTTTCTCACGCTTCAAATGACCGCAGGCGAAACCTACAAACTCACCTTTGACGAGGGAAAAGCGTCGTTTGACTTTGCGCCCTTCAAGCCGTTTAACATCGAGAGCGCAACGGCATTTGACCTCAAACCAAACGAAGGCATTAGCCTTGCGTTTTCAAATCCTGTTTCAATGAAAGATTTGAAAGCGAATCTCACCTTCTCTCCGAAATTGGATTTCGCCATCGGCGATGCAGAGTCGGCATACTACACGCCTTCACCCACGCTGTATCCGCCGTTCAAAGCCGCCACGACTTACACGGCAACGATTTCAAAAAATCTCACCGACCGCTTCGGCAACAAACTTGGCAGAGATGTTGAACTGAAAATCAAAGTTGGCGATTACGCGCCGCGCATCGTCATTCCAACAGGCGTTGGACTTGTGGAAAACCAGTTTAGCGATACAAGTTTTTATCCAAGCCTTGCGGTTCGTGGTATGAATGTGCCTTCGACCGAACTCAAATATGCCGCGCTCTCGCCCGAAGATGTGATGAGCTTAAAGACCGATTACTACGGCGATAACTTCAATGTGCCCGCCTCAAAACTCAAATTCACGACGATTGAATTTGAGAACAAGAAGAACGAAAGTTCGGTGCGCAAGTTCGATTTGCGTCAAGTCTTCGGCGGAGAAAATTCAGGCATTGCGTATTTGGAAGTTCAATCACCTTCGCTTTATGAAAAAGGCAAGTTTGAGAAACTCTCCACGCTGGTTCAAGTGTCGTCGCTTGGCGTATCGGCAAAGTGGTCGAAGGAAAATTCGTTGGTGATGGTGACGCGGCTCAAAGACGGCGCGCCTGTGGCAAATGCAACCGTGCGCGTTTATCAAGGCGGCAAACTCGTTTGGTCAGGCAATACCGCGCAGAACGGCGTGGCTGAAATTGCAAAGAGCATGGACTTGAATGGCGCACCGATTTACGCCTTTGCCTTCTTTGAAAATCAACTTGCCTACACCACATCAGGTTGGGATTATGGCATTGAGCCGTATCGTTTCGGACTTTACGACATCGGCGGCGAAATGGATTACAGCCCGAAAACGATGGTCGGACAAGTGTTCACAGAGCGCGGCATTTATCGTGCAGGCGAAACCGTTTTCTTCAAAGGCATTGTGCGCGAGTTGAAACAAGGCAAATGGAAATTGCCCACACGCAAGCAGGTTTATGTGGAAGTGCGCAATAGCAAAAGCGAAACGATTTACAGCAAATTTCTCAACCTTTCAAGTGAGTTTGGTTCGTTCAGCGATTCGCTCACTACAAAGGCAAATGCGCCGCTCGGCTATTACACCATTCAAGTGAAAGGCTCAAACAGTGAAAGCGATTACAACCTATTTGCAACCAACGACTTCCGCGTTGAAGCCTATCGCCCTGCGACCTTTGAAACGAAAATTTCTTCATCACAAAGTTCATTTGTTCGAGGCGATTTGTTCGTCGCTACGATTGAAGGACGATACCTCTTCGGCGCACCGATGATTGGCGACAACACGACTTGGACGCTCACGCGAAGCACGCTCGAGAATTTCGCCTTTCCCGACTACGACGGCTACTTCTGGCAACCGCTTGCGTGGAACAATCGAAGCGAAGACCAATCGAGTTCGCTTTTGGCGTCAGGTTCAGGCACGCTCGATAAACTCGGTCAATTTTCGCTCTCTCAAAAATTAGAGTTCAATATCGCCTCGCCCTCAATGCTCACGCTTGAAGCCGAAGTCATCTCGCCTTCGCGTCAGGCGATTGCGGAGCGTCAGAGTTTCAAACTTCACCCTGCCGCGTTTTACATCGGCTTGAAACCGAAAACAACTTTCACGAAAGAAAATTCGGAGTTGCCCGTAGAAGTCGTCGCCGTAAGCGTTGATGGCAAACAGGCGTCGCAGAAAGTCGCCGTTGAAGTGGTGCACCGTCAATGGGTAAGCGTCAAGCGTGCGGGCGTGGGCGGCAGATACGAATGGCAATCCGAGCAAGTCGATAGCACCATTTTCAAAACCGAAGTCTCTACAAAAGATGCAGGCACAATTAGTTTTAACGCTCCCATTAAAGGCGCAGGCTTGTATTTCATCAAAGCAACGGCGAAAGATTCCAAAGGCAATACCGCGCGAAGCGAAGCCTACACCTACGCCTACGGCAGTGGCTACTCGGCTTGGGAACGCTCCGACGACGACCGACTTACGCTCACACCTAACAAGAAAACTTACAAGCCTAACGAAACCGCTACGATTCTGGTTCAATCGCCTTACGAAACTGCCACCGCATTGCTCACCATTGAGCGCGAAGGCATTTTAGAGCATAAAGTCTTTGAACTCAAAGGCACAGCCCCTGCGATTGAAATTCCCATCAAGGAAGAGTATTTGCCGAACATCTATGTTTCCGTAATGCTCACCAAAGGCAGAACATCACTGCCGAAAACGGGCGAGAGCGATTTAGGCAAGCCGTCGTTCAAAATCGGTTATGCCAAACTTTCCGTTGAGGCAACAGGACGCAGGTTGCAAGTTCGCATAACGCCGAACAAAAAAGAGTTTCGCGCAGGTGAAACGCTTGAAGCCGAACTTGAAGTAACTGACGCCAAAGGCAGAGGCGTAAGAAGCGAGGTCGCCCTTGCCGCTGTTGATGCAGGCGTTTTGAATCTTATCGGCTACACTCTTCCTGATGCGTTTGAGACCTTTTATCGCGAGCGCGGCTTAGGCGTGAAAACTTCGCAAAGTCTCCTGCACCTTGTCGAGCAACGCAACTACGGCGAAAAGGGCGAAGCGCGTGGCGGCGATAAAGGCGGCGAAGGCACAGGCGGCTATGCGTTCCGACAAAATATGATTACCACGCCGTATTGGAATCCTGCCATTATTACAGACGCAAACGGCAAAGCAAAAATCACTTTCAAACTGCCCGATAACCTCACGACTTTCCGCTTGATGGCGGCGGCAAGCACCGTCGAAGCCTTCGGAAAAGCGCAAACAGATGTTCTCGTCAATCAACCGCTCACCATGATTGCGGCGCTACCACGATTTGCGCGCATTGGCGATAAGTTCGAAGCCGGCGTAACCGTCAGCAATTACACAAATCAAAAAACAAGCGTCAAGGTGAGCGTATCGGCAAGTGGAATTAAATCGGTCGGCGATTTGATGAAAAGCGTTTCGCTTGATGCCAACGAGTCCAAAGAAGTTCGATTCAAATTCGAAGCCGAAGCGGAAGGCAAAGCCGAGTTTGCATTTGTGGCTGAAAGCGATGCAGGCAATCGCGACGCCTTAAAAACCACGATTCAAATTCAAACACCTTACGTCAAGGAAGTGCTTGCGCTTGTCGGCTCAACGGAGTCGAGCGTTTCCGAGACGGTGCGTATTCCGAAAAATTCTTATGCAAACTTGGGCGATGTAACGGCGCAGGCGTCGGCAACCGCACTGGTGGGCTTGCGCGAGGCGGCGCGCTATGTGTTTGAGTATCCGTTTGGCTGTTTGGAGCAAAAGGCGTCGAAGGTCTTGCCGTATATCGTCGCAAATGACCTTATCTCGTCCTTCAACCTGAAAACGCAAGCCGATACAGCCAAAGGCGGCATTAAAGCCGTTGTGGAAACGACATTGGCAGAATTTGAAAAGTATCAAACCTATATCGGCGGATTTGCCTATTGGCAAGGGGGCTATCTACCGAACGATTATGTTTCGGTCTATGCGACTTATGCTATGCTCAAAGCCAATGAGGCAGGCTACGATGTTGATGAAACGGTTTTGCGAAATGGATTGAACTATTTGCGCACGGTGCTGAACAAATCCAACGAGTCAACTTACGGATTTCGTGCGATGTCGGTAACGAAAGCCTACGCGCTGTATGTGCTTGCAATGGCAGGTGAGTTCAATGCGTCAGCGGCGGAAGGGCTTTATCGCGAACGCTCAAGACTTTCAGCAGAAGCGAAAGCCTATTTGCTTCGTGTGTATGCCCGACAAGGCACGCCGCTTTTGGCTTCAAAATCAAAAGGCAAAATCAAATTCGGCAGTAATGCGTCTGAACGCGCCGAAACGCTTGCACGCGAACTGATGAACATGGCGAAAGTTCAAGAAGCAACGATTCACTTTGAGGACGGTGCAGAGCAAGATTACACTTGGACGTTCGGCTCAAATGTCAAGACGACTGCCGCCGCCGTCTCCGCTTTGATGGAAGCCAATCAAGACAAAACCTTCGCTGAAAAAGCCGTTAATTGGCTTCTTTCTTCGCAGAAGAACGGACGCTGGAACAACACGCAAGAGAACATCTTCGCGCTCGAAGCCCTTAACCTTTATTTCAAAAAGTATGAAAGTCAAGAGCCGAACTTCACGGCGAAAATCATGCTTGCCTCGCAACCGTTGCTCGAGCAATCGTTCAAAGGTCGCACGCTCGATGTGAAAGTTCAGGAGACAGGATTGGAGAAGTTCGCCAAAGGTGAAAATCTTGCGCTCAACATTGAAAAAAGCGGCACAGGCAAACTCTACTACGGAATCCGTTTAGCCTATTTCCCAACCTACGCGCTCGAGCCACGAGATAACGGCATCGCTCTTTCCAAAAAAATTGAACCGCTTTCGGGCACGAGCAAAGACGGTTCGGTGAAAGCAGGTGATGTGGTGAAAATCACCTTGCAAGTGGCTGTCTCGGAAGAGATGCATTTTGTAGCGATTAACGATGCACTTGCGGCAGGGTTAGAAGCCATTAACCCAACGCTGAAAACTTCGGGTTCAATCGTTGATATGCTTAATCAACTCGGAGGCGGAGACGAAGGATACAACGAAGAGAGCGGAACGCCTTCCAACACCTTTGACCACATTGAACTCAAAGACGACCGTGTAACGCTCTTTGCTGAACGGCTTGGACGCGGCGTGCATACCTTCACTTACTTTGCGCGTGCCACAACCTACGGCACATTCACCATGCCGCCGAGCACCGCCGAAAAAATGTATCAGCCCGAAGTGTTTGGCAGAACTGGAACGGCGCGTTTAGTTGTGGGCGAGAAATAACTCAAAGAAACGAGCGTGCGCAGTTTAACGCACGCTCTTTATGGAGTCTAACGGCAAGTTCAAGGCTTCGGCAATCGCTTCATCGGAAAGACCCAACTTGCGAAAAATCGGGACGGTTGAAAGTTTGCCTTCAACCGCGCCTTTTTCAATACCTTTTGCGAAGCCTTCTTTCATTCCTTCTTTCATTCCTTCTTTTATCCCTTCTTTCATCCCTTCTTTTATCCCTTCTTTCATCCCTTCTTTTTTAGCCTGCTCATAAATTTCCTTACGGGCTTCGTTGTAAATGTCTTTGTAGAACTGTGTGTCTTTCAAAAGTTCTTCTTGTATGCCCAGCATAGATTTGACCTCCTCGCGTGTAAGTTTCGGAAACTTGTATGAAACGATTTGCTCAATTAAGTCGACCTGTATCAAGGTTGCATTTTGCATAAGCGTTTTGGCGATGGTTGGTGCTTTCGTTTCAGAAGCAACCAGCAACTTGAACAGCCCCACGTTTTTACTGACCGTATCAAGGCTTGGCAGTTCGTCCAAATATACGCGCAAAACTAATC
>CALGMC010000330.1 GCA_937959145.1 uncultured Chlorobiales bacterium | reverse complement strand
CAAAGAAGCGCGCTCGCTGAAAAAGCCCGTTGTAGTTACAAGCTACGGCGTTTATGCGGAGCCAAACAACCATAATGGGTATAGCGACATGCACTCGCTTGAATATCAAGCCAAATTTTTGATGGATTCTTTCAAGATGTTTGAGCGGCTGAACGAATCGGAGCGATGGATTGCAGGCTCGTTTGTGGAAGCGTTGTGCGATTATCGTTTGTCTTTCGCGCCGATACTCAACGCTGAAAATCCTGAACCCCATCTTGCGACGGCAGGCGTAGCAACATTTGGGCGTGAGAAAAAACCTGCTTTTGAAATGGTGAAATCACTTTACGCAGGAGAGCGCGTCTATAACCCGCCGATTGGTAAAGCCGATGCAGAATTTTCCCCGTTTCTGATTCTGTGTAGTGTGCTTTTGGTAGTTGCGTTTGTGTATGTGCTCAACAGCAACAAGCGGTTGCGCGAGAACTTTCCGCGCGCGCTGCTTCGTCCATTTAATCTCTTCGTTGACATTCGCGACTCGCGCATTTACATTCCGCTGGATACGATGCTACTGCTCACGCTTTTGTCGCTGACGTGGAGCGCGACACTCTCGGCGATTTTGTATGTCGGGCGAGAGACGTTTCTTGTTGACTTTTGGCTCACGCACATTGTCGCATCAAAAGAGGTTAAACAGTCTCTTAACGTCTTGGTTTTGAATCCCTCGCTTGCTGTCCCGGTTTTCGCCGTGATTTTTTTCGCGCTGTCTTTGCTGACGGCGGCGTTTGCACAACTTTGGCTGTTTGTAATGCGAAATCATCGAGCACGCTATTCGCAACTTTTGAATGTTTGGACTTGGTCGTGCGCACATTGGTTTGTGATGCTCGCGCTTGCCGTATTTATTGAGCGAATGGACAGCGAAGCGTTTATTTATGCGGTCATTCTGACATCGCTTGCCTTTCTTGCCTTTACCACATTGCGATTTTTGATGGGCATTGCGACGGTCGCCGAACTCAATCGCTACTCGACTTACTTCTTCGGCTTTTTCATTTTGGCAGTGTTTTGGGGCGGATTGTTCGCACTTTACAACAACATCTCGCAGACCTTCGCCTATTTTCAATACTGGCATATTTTGAAGTAACCGATGACTTTTCGCGTTATCGTTACGAAAGAGCATCACACAACTCAACGCTAACTTCAACACATTGGCATGTATCTCTCTAAACTTGAACTGTTTGGATTTAAGAGTTTCGCACAGCGCATCAACATCAAATTTGACAGCGGCATGACGGCGATTGTCGGACCGAATGGGTGCGGCAAAACGAACATCGTCGACGCGATTCGCTGGGTGCTTGGCGAGCAAAAAACCAGCGTGCTTCGCTCCGACAAAATGGAGAATGTCATCTTCAACGGCACACGCGCCCGAAAGCCACTCGGCATGAGCGAAGTGAGCATCACGATTGAAAACACAAAGAACATTCTTCCGACCGAATACACCGAAGTAACGCTCACGCGCCGACTTTATCGCAATGGTGATAGCGAATACCTGCTCAACAAAGTGCCGTGTCGCCTCAAAGACATCACCGACCTTTTCGCTGACACGGGCATGGGAAGCGACGCTTACTCCGTCATTGAACTAAAAATGATTGAGCAGATTCTTTCCGAAAATGCCGAAGAGCGTCGCAAACTCTTTGAAGAAGCCGCAGGCATCACCAAATACAAACAACGCCGAAAGCAAACCTTCAAGAAGCTCGAAACCACAGCGCAAGACCTTTCGCGCGTGAATGACATCGTCCTTGAAGTCGAAAAGAAAGTTGCTTCGCTCGAGCGTCAAGCCAAGAAAGCCGAACAAGCCAAACAAATTCGCGAAGAATTGAAAGGCTTAGAAATTGAACTTGCTGAACGAATTGTCGCCGAACTTCAAAAGCAAATCGCGCCGCTCGAAGAGAAACACTTGCAGCACGAAAACGAAAAGGTCGAGCTGACCGCTAAAATCGACGCGCTTGATGCCGAAGTAGAAAAACAGCAACTTGAAATTGTTGAGATAGAAAAAACGCTTGCGGGGCTTCAACGCCATTACAACGAAAAAATCGAGCTTATCACGGCGACGGAGAAACAGATTCTTTCACACGAAGAACGGCGCAAAGCCTTGATGGAAAGCGCAACAAGAGCCCAAGGCGAAATTCAAGCGGTGCAACAGCGATACGATGAACTCCAAGCCCTTCGCGAAACCCTCAAAGCCGAACTTGAAAGAACACTCGAGTCTGCAGAAACCGCACGCCAAGCCTTTGCATCTGAATCCGAAAAACTTCTTGAACGCGAAGCGTCTCTGAAAGCCGAGCGGGAATCGCTCGAAGCCAAGCGTCGTGAGAGCGCGAAACTCTCGGAGCAAATTGCGTCTCTGCGATTGCAGTCAGAATCGCTCAAAGCGCGCATCGAGAATTTCAACGCGCAAATTGCCCGCAATGAAGAGCGAAAAGCCTTGCTCACGCGCCAAATCGCAGAGCGAAAACAAAGCGTCGAAAGCGGCTCGGCACAACTTTCTGAACTGCAACGCACGCTTGAACTTGCAAAAGCCGACCTTGCCAATGCCCAAGCAAAACGCGCCGCCCTCTCGGAAGTTGTCAGCAAAACCAAAGAATCGCTCTTCAACTTACGCGCCGAAGAACGCGCCAAACAAAATCGCATATCGTTCCTAAACGCACTGCTCGAGAGTTATGAGGGCTTGCCCGAAGGCGTCAAGTTTTTAGATGCTGAAAAAGGGAAAGCCTTCGGATTGGGCGTGCTGTCGGATTTAATTGCGACCGATGAGCAATACAAACTTGCCATTGATGTCGCACTTGGCGCATCGCTTGCGTTCTACATTTCGCGCACCGAAGCCGACGCACGCGAAGCCATTACCGCACTCAAAGCCGCCGACAAAGGCAAACTGACATTTATCGTTTTAGAAAAGCTTTCTGCAACATCAATACCTGAAACCCCAAGCATTGAAGGGCTTCAACGAGCGATAGATGTTGTGCGTTGTTCCGACGACGTGCGCTTAGTTGTTCAGCAACTTCTCTCAAATGTATTTCTTGCTGAATCGTTGGAGCAGGCAAAAGTGCTTTCGGAGCAATACCCTCACGCAACATTCGCAACGCTTTCAGGCGAACTGCACGCACAAGCAACCCTGCGAGGCGGCTCAAACAAAGGCTCAGAGACGCTTAGAATCGGCAAGCGCGAAGAATTAAACCGCCTTGAATCGGAGCGCGCTCAGTTGCTTTCGCAAATCCAACAATTTGAACATGAAATTGCCTCAAACACCGATGCACTCAATCAAATCGACTTAACGACACTCGAACAACACATACGTGAAACCGAGCAACGCATCACAGCCGAAGAAAAGCGACTTTCACAACAATCATTTGAACAAGCTTCGTTCGAGAACGAACTGCTCTCGCTTGATGACCGCATTGCCTTTGACCAAGCCGAATCTCAAAAGTTCAACAACGATTTAACCGCCCTCGCTCCGACGCTCTCGTCGCTTGAAAGCAGGCTTTCCGAAATCAATCATCAGATTGAGATTGAGCGCGAAACTGTATCGGTGTCAGAAGTTGATTTGCAAAAGTTCGTATCGGCGGTTCGCCAAAAAGAGTTGGAACTCAAAGCGTCAGAATTTGAAGTAGAGAAAATCGAGACGAAGCGCAATACGGTTGAAGCAGAAGTTCGCAATGCACAGCGTCAGTTGGAGCGTTTGAGCGAAGAAATTGCGCGAGCGCAAGACGAGCACTTCCGTCTGGGTTCAGAACTTGAAACGATGAATCTCAATCTTCAACGCCTTTATGCCGAGCGCGCAGAAATGCAAACCGCGATTTCAAAAGTGGAAGGCGATTACACCATCATCAAGAGCGACGTCGTGCGCCGCGAATCGGAACTGCGTGACTTAACCCGTCGGCGCGAGGTCGTTTCACAAATGATTTTAGAATTTCAACATTCCTTAACGCAAGCAAAACTCAAAGAAGAACACACGCGCACGATTATTCAAACTGAATATGGGATTGAGTTAGAACCGAAAGTTTTTGACGAAAGTCTGCCGTTCAATCGTCAAGAAGCTGAAGCAAAAGTCGCTACGCTCAAAACAAAACTGCGCAATCTTGGTGCTGTCAATGAACTTGCACTTGAAGAGTATGAAGAAGAAAAAAAGCGATTGGATTTTCTCACGTCGCAGCGTCAAGATTTACTCGATGCCGAAAAACAACTGCGCAATACGATTGACGAAATCAACACAACCGCACAAGCGCAATTTCAAAAAACCTTCGAGCAGATTCGTCAAAATTTCATCAGCATTTTCCGTGAACTTTTCAACGAAGGCGACGAAGCAGATTTGATTTTGGAAGAATCCGAAGACAAACTCGAAGCCAATATCGAGATTATCGCTAAACCCAAAGGCAAGCGTCCACAAGCCATTACCCTACTTTCAGGCGGCGAAAAGACGCTCACGGCAACTGCACTGCTCTTTGCGATTTATCTCGTCAAGCCCAGTCCGTTTTGCATTTTGGACGAAGTAGACGCTCCGCTCGATGACGCCAACATCGACCGATTCGTCAAACTCATCAAAAAATTCGCTCACGACACGCAGTTCATCATCGTAACGCACAACAAGCGCACCATGGAAGCCTGCAAAACGCTCTACGGCGTTACGATGGAAGAAGAAGGCGTTTCAAAACTTGTCGCCGTCAGGCTCGACGATTTTCAAAAGAATTGAACTCAATGCGGACTGATAAACTCGCCTATCTTTGGTTTCAGCAAATCCCGCAAGGGTTCTTTGCCTTGATTGAACGTCCTGAACTCAATCCGAAAAATTACAAGTTCAAGTCCGTTGAACTCAAAGAAACTGCCTTCCGACTCGATGCCGTCTTCGAGCCACTTGGTGATGAGGAATACACATTTTTTGTGGAAGTGCAGTTTCAGCGCGACGAAGCATTCTACGCAAGATTTTTCGCCGAAATTTTCCTTTACATCAAGCAGTTCCCTGTGAAGCGTTGGCACGCCGTGGTAATTTACCCAAGTCGGAAGGCAGAACAAGAAAACTTATCGGCATTTGAGGAACTGCTCAGCACAAGGCTCATCAAGCGTATTTACATGGACGAGCTTAGCGACATAGCGCGTTTAGACCCCTCTGTGGCTATCTTTAAGTTGCTTGTGGAGCCAAGTGCAACGGCAACAGTCACGGCAAAGGCTTTGCTCGAGCGTGCTCCCGAATATCTCGATTTTATTGAGCGCGTGCTTTTTTACAAATTTCCATCATTAACCCGAAAGGAGATTCTGAAAATGTTGAGCCTTCAAGAAGAATTCGAAGAAGAGTTGAAAAAAACTCGCGCCT
>CALGMC010000329.1 GCA_937959145.1 uncultured Chlorobiales bacterium | reverse complement strand
TAAGACTGCGCCGCCAAATGGGATTCTGCCGCCGGTTGTGCCTGTGCCGTTGCCTGAAAGCGTTAAGCGCGTTTGCGTTCGTGAGCACTCTCGTAAAATTTCTGACACCTCGCTGTAACTTTCGGCAAAATAGACGCCGCTTGCGTAGCCACCTTGTATTGCGCTTGTATCTTCAAGATAAGATTGAATTTCAGATGTATCCGATTTGAATTGCATGTCGGAAAGATTGTTTTGCGTTATGTTTGCAAACCATCAACGGCGATTTTTGGTTTGCTTAGTGCCGTCGTCTTGCAATAGTCCTTGATGAGGCGACTTCAATTCATTTCAACTTACACTATGCTTTCGGAGATTCAGCATTCACACCCGCTTGTCTATAAACATTTTTCAAACATTGAGCACGGCGAGTTTTGGCTCAAACGCATTATGGAACTTGACCGCTATTGGTCGCAAGTGGGCAGCCGCCCTGCCCCAGAGGTCATTTTTGATGGCGCAAAGTTGCCCAAAGATATTGAGATTTCAGGCGAGTTCGACGCCATTTATGCAGGCGCAACGTTAGGTTTATTGCATGCAGCGGCATTGACCGACCTTTTCGGAAAAAGCGTGCTTGTGATAGACAAATATACGCCCGCCAAAACGCACCGCGATTGGAACATTTCCTTGCGCGAACTCCAACGCCTTGATGCAATGGGCTTTCTCAAACAATCCGAAACTGAAAAAGCCATCACGAAAACTTACAAAACGGGCTTCGTTGAGTTTGCTGCACGCAAAAACAGAAAGCGTCTTTTCATCAATCATGTGCTTGACTGCGCGATTGAATCCGATGTGATTCTGCAATTAGCCTTGCACAAAGTGTTGGCACGAACAGAAAATGCTGTTTTAGCACAGACCGCCTTTCAGCGATGTTGGAAAGTGGACGGCGGCGTTGTAGTTGAAGTTCGGCGCGAAGGCTCTCCGCAATTTTTCAAAGCCAAAGTGCTTGTCGACACAATGGGCATTATGTCGCCGATTGCGATGCAACTCAATTCCGAGAACGGCGTCGTTAGACCACAAACGCACATCTGCCCAACAGTCGGCACGCTTGCCAGCGGCTTGGAAGAGATTGACTACGACATTGGCGAAATTCTCGTCAGCACTGAACCTGCCGATACCTCGCACGGAAGCGGTCGGCAACTGATTTGGGAAGGTTTCCCTGCCAGCGATACGCTTTTTACATCATACCTCTTTTTTTACGACCGCATTGATTCCGACAACGACAAATCGTTACTGAACTTGTTCGAAACTTACTTTGAGAAACTTCCGACCTACAAAAAGCCTTCCGACAAGTTCCACATTGAAAAGCCTGTGTTTGGAATCATTCCTGCTTATCATCACGATGGGTTTGGCAAAACGCGCGTGACGGCAGACGACGGCATTGTGCTGTTTGGCGACGCCGCCTCGCTTTCATCGCCGCTCACCTTCTGCGGCTTTGGCTCAATGGTGCGCAACTTGGAACGCACGGCGTCCAAACTTGCCGACGCCCTTTCGCAAAACGCCACAACCAAAACCGACCTCGACGCCATTTCCGCTTACGAACCGAATGTAGCAATCATGTCGAACCTCATGAAATTCATGTGCTACGATGCGCGCACCGACGAGCCAAACTTCGTCAACGAATTGATGAACGAAATCATGAAAGTTCTTGATGAACTGCCGCCGCGCTTCCGCGAAACCATGTTCCGCGATGAAATGTCGCTTGCCGATTTTACGACGCTTATTCTCACCGTTGGCGCGAAGTATCCCAAAATTTTTCCGATTACCTATCAAAAACTCGGCGTATCGGGAAGCATCAGTTGGCTTCAAAACTGGGCAGGTTGGGCGGCGCGCTCGCTCTCAACGACGCAATAATTCTATCGTGATTCCTTGAACTGCACCGATTTCCACGCCTCGAAGAGATGCTTGACTTTATTGCGTTGATATTTGCCCGTTGAGGTTACAGGAATTTCATCGCTGAACACCACCACCTTCGGCTGTTTGGAGAACGGTAACTTTTCGGCGCACTGTCTTAAAATGTCTTCCTTTGTGAGTTCCGCGTCTGGCAAAAGTTGAACTAATGCACCGACTTCTTCGCCATACCAATCGTTTTCAAATCCGACGGCAATCGCCGCCCGCACGCCTTTGATGCGGTTAAGCACTTCATCAATTTCAAGCGGCGAGATATTGACGCCGCCACGAATGATGAGTTCTTTTAATCGTCCTGTGATGAAGAAAAATTTTCGTCCTTGTTCATCTTGTTGGAAGAAGCCTTCGTCGCCGCTGTGAAACCACCCTTTCTCAAAGGCTTTCAAATTGGCTTCTTGGTTGTTGTCGTAGCCTTTCATCACGTTGTGTCCACGAATGACAATTTCGCCACGCCAACCGGCACGCACTTTCTCCCCACGCTCGTTCCAAATTGCCATTTCGTTGCACGCCAGCGGCACACCGATAGAGGGAAAGCCATATTGACGCATCATGCGTTTGTGTTCTTCTTCGCTCAAATCAATCGGCAAGTAGCACGAGTAGCACGTCGTTTCCGATAAGCCATAACCGTGAATGATTTTCATCTTGTAGCAGTCTTCGAACTTCGCCGCAAGTTCAACCGTCAAGGGACCTGCGCCGCAAATGAAGTGCGAAAAGGTCGACAGGTCGTATTGGCTTGTATCAATATCGCCTTCAATCAAAAATGCCAAGAGCGTTGGCACGACGCTCACGATTTTGACTTTTTCGTTTGCTACGCGCTCAAAGAATTTCTCGGTCTGAAATTTTTGATTGAGCACCACGCGCCCGCCGTAGAACATTGGCGTTACCAGCGTTACCACCGTTCCATTGACGTGGTGAATGGGCAGAACGCACATCATCGCATCACCTTTCTTCAAGCCGTGCCACTCGGCGATGTATTTGGCGTCGCACAGCAGGTTGTATTGTGTGAGCACTACGCCCTTCGGGTTGCCTGTTGTGCCGCTTGTATAGACGATGAGGGCTTCGGTTTCAAGGTCGGCAAGGGTTGAGCGCGGGTCGGTTGTGCTAATTTGTTTGCGCGTATCGGTAACGCTGTTTTGGAAAAATTCGTCGGAGTGTTCGGCGATTGTGGCTTGAAATTCACTTGTTGGCAGAATTACCATGTCATAATTCAGCGATTGAATCAAGGACAAGTATTCATCGCGCACGAATGCAAGTTTGACGCCTGCATTTTCCAAGATGTAACGAATCCGCTCAGGCGTTTCGCCGACGTTGATTGGCACAACGGTTATTCCTGCGCACCACGCGCCGAAGTATTGAATCACCGTTTCCAAATGATTATGCGAAACGGTCGCAATTCGGTCTTCTTCAATCAAGCCTTGTGATTTGAGGTAATTCGCCGTCTGAAAGCATTTTTTGATAAACGCTTCGTAGGTCAATGACTGTGAGTTTCCCGCCGCGTCATAAAAAGTAATGTAGGGTTCATTTGGTTGTTCTTGCAGGCGCATTTGCAAGAGTGCCAAGATGTTGTTCTCTGAAACGAGATAGTTCGTTGGCATGATGAGCGTTCCATCTATGAACACGCTGTGCGCTTGATGTTGGAGGTAGAGCAAAGTTTGAACGTTCTTATCCATCGCTGTTTTGAGGTTTGATTCATGGTGAAGTTACAACAAACCGAATTTTTCACGATTCGCTATGTTATTTTGTAGATTTGTAAAATTTCATTCCATACATCCATGCGACACGAGGCGCAATCTCAATTTTCACGATTTGTGGCGGACTCTTCGGAGCGGTGCAAAGCCTTTTTGCAGAAAGATTTTTACCGAAAGGTTCAGTTCAAGTCGTGGTTCAAGCGCATTAGCGACGATGCCGTTGCACATCCGAAAAAATACGTCGGCTTCGCCGTTATCGGCTTTATTTTGTTTTATGTGATGTTCGGCGACTACGGGGTTGTCTCTCGCATTCGGCTTGAAGTTGAGCGCGCTCGTTTGCAGTCAGAACTCAATGCCGAATATCAACGCACTGAACAACTCAAAGCACGGATTGAAACCGCCAAAAGTTTAGAAACTATCGAGAAACTTGCTCGCGAAAAATATGGCTTCTCTAAACCGGGAGAAACCGTCTATGTTATCAAATAGTCTTTTAACTCAATGAAACCCAAACGCCTTTACGACGAGTCCGAAAAATCAAGGGTCAAAAAACTGCTCGCTGACTTTTATTCTAACAAACCCATTGAGTATGGTCGCTACGACCACCGCGCAGGCGAATACAAACGCTACGCTGACCTCATCGCACAATTCGCGCCACGAAAAGGCAAACATCTCGAACTCGGTTGCGGCGATTGGCAAATCCCGCAAGCCATCGCCAATCAAGGCTTTGAGGAAGTGATTGGGTGCGATTTCTTTTCCGACGACTATCTGAATGCCTATCGGAGCAAATTAACGTCGGAGAATGTTCAGTTAGTTCGATACGATGGCTTGAACATTCCATATCCCGATAACTACTTTGATACGGTCTCGTCGCTTTGCGTGATGGAGCATATCATTGATGTTGAAGATGTTCTCAATCAAATGCACCGTGTCTTGAAACCGAACGGTCTTTTGATTATCAAATGTCCGAATTGGAGCGGGATTAACAATCCTGTTCGCGCCTTGCAAAGTTTGACGCGCCACCGTCATCGCTATTGGCAGTATGAAACCGTGCTTGATAGTTTCTTTGGCTTTTTCCGCTCAATCGGTTGGTATCTTGAAGCCTCGCTTTCATCTACGCCGAAATGGATTTTGGTTTATCCGCGCATGAAAGACGGCAAAATTTATTTTCAATCGGGCGATGACGATGTCGTGCATTTGTGTCAGCCAATTTCATTCAAGAAATACTTTGAACAAAAAGGCTACAAACTGATTTTATTCAATCGCGGAATGGGCGAGTCTGGGTTTGCCAAGAAATTCAACTCGCTGTTCCCTGCATTTGCAACTACGATAAATATCGTCGCACAAAAATCTTAATGCTATGTCTTACGTGAACAATCCATACACTTATCGCCGTCGTGAAACTGTTGAAGTTGGGTTCGGCATCATCAAACTTGGCGGAAGGAATCCCATTCGTGTGGAATCCATGACCACCACCGACACGATGGATACCGACGCAACGGTCGAGCAATGCCGCCGCCTCTACGAAGCAGGGTGCGAGATTATTCGCATCACAGCGCCTTCCATGAAAGAAGCCGAAAACTTAGGCGAAATTTCCAAGCGACTTCGTGCGATGGGCATTCACACGCCGCTGGTCGCCGATATTCACTT
>CALGMC010000328.1 GCA_937959145.1 uncultured Chlorobiales bacterium | reverse complement strand
ATTGCGTCTTTGCCGCCCATTTCCGCAATGACGCGCTTCATCCACTTTTGCCCTTCGCGCAACTTCGCCGCCGATTCATTGATTTTCAATCCGACGGCTTTTGAGCCTGTGAAGGAAATAAATCGCGTTCTTGGATGCTCGACCATCGCTTCGCCAACTTCCGCGCCGCCATAAATCACATTGAGCACGCCTTTTGGCAATCCCACTTCTTCCATCAACTCTGCAAACTTTGTTGCCACAAAGGGCGCATCGGGCGAGGGTTTCAGCACAACGGTATTGCCTGCCACGAGCGCGGAGGTCGTCATGCCGACCATAATCGCCAGCGCGAAGTTCCATGGCGGAAGAATCGCGCCCACACCAAGCGGAATGTAAATAAGTTCGTTTTCTTCTTTGCCGAGCCACTTCGGCGATTTGACAACGGGTTGCGGCGCACATAACCGCAAGGCTTCTCGCGCATAAAATTCCATGAAGTCAATCGCTTCGGCAGTGTCCATATCGGCTTCCGCCCAATTTTTTGCGACTTCAAATATCATCATCGCTGAAAACTCGTGCTTGCGCTTGCGCATTTTCTCTGCGGCTTTCAAGAGGTATGAAGCGCGCTTTTCAACAGGTGTTTTTTTCCACCCTTCAAAGGCTTCGGTTGCAACGCCAATGGCATGTTCAACATCGGTTTTATCGCACAATGGGAAAGTTCCAACGACTTCGCGATGATTGCACGGATTGGTTGAAATGAGTTTCTGCTCCGACTTATTTCGCAGTTCCGAGCCAATTCGGGCAGGATAATCTTTGCCTAATTCGCCGCGAATTTTTTCAATCGCACGTCGCATCTCGCGTTCGTGTTTTGGATTGCTGAAATCGGTTGGCGGCTCGTTTTGAAACGCAGGCAGTTTTATGGATTTTGTTGCTTTTGGCATCGCTAAACTTTTGGTTGGTTTTTGAAAAGATACTGCAAAATACATCGCACCTGTAAAATCGCAACGCGTAAAATTGACGTGCGATTGCTTAATTTCACAAAAACCGTTTGAAGTTATCCGTCCTTAAAAATGAACTTTACGCCATCGTCGGAAACCGACTTTCTCGCTTTTCTCATCGCACTTGCTTCCCTGATTTTTCTCATCGCTGTTAGTGAATCGCTCAAACGGTTTGCGGGCGTTTCGCCGTCGCACACGCGCAAAATTGTGCATATCGCCACAGGCGTTTTTATTTTTTTCGCGCCGTATTTTTTCAAAGAGAAATTTTACCCTGCCTTGATTCCTGCACTCTTTATTCCCTTCAACATTTTCGCAACGCGCTTCGGCTGGCTTTCCTCGCTTCACGAACAACACTCCGATTCAGACTCACGCGCTTCGCTCAACTACGGGACGGTCTATTTTCCGATTGCATTTCTTTTGCTTGTGGTGCTTTGTTGGGATTGGAATGTTTGGATTCTGCAAACCTCCATGCTCGTTTTGGGTTTAGGCGATGCCGCCGCTTCGCTTGTGGGTGAGCATGTTCGAAACCCGCACCAATATAAGTTTAGCACGGTCAAATCGCTTGAAGGCTCGCTGGCAATGTTTGTGGTAAGTTTTATGGTGATTTATGGGTGTTTGATGTTCTTCAAGCCGCAATCCGATGTGCTTTCGCAGTTCAGTAGCACAGCCTTGATGAGTTTTGCGTTTGCGCTTGCATTGGTTGCAACGGCGGCGGAGTCGCTGGTTTCAGGCGGCGCAGATAATTTGACCGTTCCGCTTTCGGTCGCGTTTTTCCTTGCTGTGCTGGAACGCTACGGCGCGCCGATGTTGCAGAATATCGTTCTCGGCGTTGGCATCTCGTTTATGTTTGCGCGCCTTTCGCTGGGACTCAAATTCCTAAACGGCAGTGGCTCGGTTTGCACGTTTCTTTTAGCGTCAACGATTTTCAGCATTGGCGGCATTGTTTGGACGATTCCGATTCTGACGTTCTTTTTCCTTTCCTCGATTCTTTCCAAAGTCGGCAAAGCGCGCAAGAAAAAATTTGATTTGATTTTTGAGAAAGGCTCACAGCGCGACATGGGGCAAGTCATCGCCAACGGCGGCGTCGGTTGGATTTTAATGCTCGCTTACCCTTTTCTTCCGAATGAATCGTGGCGCGACCTTTTTTACTTCGGCTATCTCGGCACTATGGCGGCAGTTCAAGCCGACACTTGGGCAACCGAAATCGGCACGATGATTCGCAATCCGAATCCAATTTCCATCGTCAATTTCAAACCTGTTCCTGCGGGCACATCGGGCGGCATTACTTTCATCGGCACATCGGGCGCATTCTTGGGCGCACTCGTGATTGCCATTAGCGGCTGGCTTTCCAACATGACGCTTGTTGAGTCTACGGGACTGCTCAAAGTCCTGACTGCAATTAGCGTTGCCGGACTTGTTGGAAGTTTGGTCGATAGTTACTTCGGCGGCACCTTGCAAGCACAGTATTACGACAAGTATCGCGATAAAATCACCGAAAAAACCCATCACCTCAACGACGACGGCACGACCGTTCCAAACCAACTCATCAAAGGCGTTCATTGGATAGATAACGACGTGGTGAATTTTGCTTGCGGCGTTACAGGCGCAGTGGTCGCTATGCTCCTTTTGCCTTGATGCTTGGAACAGCACGAGACCGATTGAACTGACTTGCACAGGTGGGATTCTTCGCTTCGCTCAGAATGACAAAGTCGTTTATCATTACTCACTACTCATTGCTCATTGCTCATTAGTCAGTCATTCCGAACGACAGTGAGGAATCCAAGGGAGTGGAAAGTTAAGACGCATAGATTCATTCTTAACTCTTATCATTCCCTCCACAAGATTTGTCCGTCTCGTTCAGTCGTTTTGATGAGCGGTTGTGTTTTCGCAACGCGATAGAAAAATTTTCTCTCTGCCCTGCGCATGAACGGCGAAAGTTCCGCCACAACAAGTTTCGGCTCTGCCTGTTGAATCCACTTTTCTAATGCTTCTTTTTCCTGCTGACGAAAGCGCAAGAGTTTGAGAAATATCACATCGCTTTTGAAAAATTCGCTCTCCGAAATGCCTTTCAAATACTGCGTGCAAACCATCGTCGCTCGTTTCGTCAAGATTTTACAATGCTCTACGGACGGGCGAATGACAATCGCACTATTTGTTTTCAAAGATTCACTTCGGTTTGCTTTCTTTTCAATCGGCACTTGTTGCGCAACGCTATCGCTCGTTGAAAATTGGACGAATGCGGTTGGCGTTAAGCCGAAGGTTTGAAGTTGCTTCTCGATTCGCGTCCAATCTGACCGCTTTGTGCCTGCATCAATCAAGAGCGTTTCGCCGCCTGCATTCACGAAAATTGAAGTGCCGTCATAAACGGCATTGAAGATGAATTTTGGTGTCGGCGATTTCGGTTCAAACATTGGAAACCATACTGCCACATTGATTGCCACAAGTGCCGCAATTATCCATTTGGCGCGGGTTTTCGGGTTACGAAGTTGAAGCAAGGCAAGCACTGAAAGGTAAAACGCACTCAAAACGGGAATGGTCGGCTGAATGGCAACTGCCACAATCGGCAACTGGCTAAACCACTTTGCAAAGAAGATTGCCCAATGCACGAAGTAATAGACGCTCACGGCGTAAGGCGTCGCCAATGTTTGCGAAACAAGATCGAAGAGAATCATCGGAATGGCGGCATAAACGGCAAGGCTTGTGAGCAACACGACGGGAAGATTTGCCAAGATGCCGAGAAACGCCGTCGAGCCGAAGTAATACGCAATGAGCGGCGAAACGCCCATCGAAGCGGAAAGCGTCAGCGCGAGCGACTCCCACACATACTTTGCAAGTGCCACGATTGGCTTCAGCCACTTTGTCTCTGTTTCAAACGAAATCCATTCCGAGAGGCGCGGATAAACGAGCAAAATTGAGGCGACTGCGCCCGTCGTTAAATGCACGCTTGCGCTGAATAAGGCACGCGGGTCGAGCGAGAAAATCACAATCAAGCAAAACGCTAAGGTATTGAGCGGATATGCCTTGCGCTCAATCACCTTTGAGAATCCGAAGACCAACGCCATAATCACGGCTCTGACAACAGGCGGCGAGTTTCCTGTGATATTGCTGTAAAAGAAAAGAAGCACTGCCGCCAAGCCAAAGGCAATCCACCTCCCTGCCTTCGTTGTTTTCAATCGTTTGAATACCAAATCCAACAAGAGCACTAACAAGCCAATATGCAATCCTGAAATCACGAGCACGTGAATTGTGCCTGTTCGTTGAAAGGCAAGTTTAATTTCGTCGCTCAAATCGCTTCGCTCGCCGAGAATCAAGCCTTTGACGAACTGCTGTTCATCGCTTTTTGGAATGAGCGTTTGAATTGTTTCTGAAAGTCGCTCGGCGGTCGGCAGTGTGATGTAACGTTCGTAGAAGGAAAGGTTGAGGTTGCCTGTTTTTTGAATGAGCGAATCGTGCTGAACGGCAAGCAGGGTGAAAATGCCTTGTTCGTCAAGAAAGTTGCGATAATTGAATTCGCCTGTGTTCATGGCTTTTTGTGGGAGTTTCAATTTGCCGCTTATCCAAATTTCGTCGCCGAGTTTCAAGTCGGTTTTTAGGTTGCTATAAAGCCTGACGCGCACTTTGCCGCTGACGATAGTTGTATCGCCATTGCGCACAAGTTCTTGGGCGAGGAGCGTCCATTGTGCAGTGCGATTTTTCTCGCTCACTTTTGAGGCAAGCGTTCCTTTGAGGCGAACTGTTTGATTAGCAAAATGGACGATGTCGGTTTGAGAAATGTATTTCGTTTTGAAGTTACTATAGGCGCAAAAGGAGGAAGCGATAAGAAAGAGAACAGTAGCGAGTTCAAAGGCACGCAGGGTTTTGCTTTTTTTGAACGATGCAAGTGCGTGAAGCAAAAGCGTGAGACTTAGCAGTGCGAAAGCGAGTGGGAGCAATAGGTTCAGGCAAGCAGGAAGGCGTGCGCCGATGTAGATAGCAACGGCAACCGTAGCAAGGGCATAAAGCGAGGGATATGCCATTGGAGGAAACCTTAGTTAATCCAAATTGATGAGAGACCAAATAAAATTGAGGCGGCGATTGCGCACCAAGAAAGACGCACAATCACGCGAATTTGCTTTTCCATT
Organism: uncultured Chlorobiales bacterium; assembly: GCA_937959145.1. Lineage (GTDB taxonomy): Bacteria > Bacteroidota > Chlorobiia > Chlorobiales > Thermochlorobacteraceae > JANWWM01. The sequence goes on along the minus strand of CALGMC010000328.1, from coordinate 439 downwards.
TTCTCGATGAGCGCGTCGCGTTCTTCACGAAGCGATTCATACTCCAAAACAATCGATGCTTTTTTCAGGAAATCTTCCGAGCCTCGTTCTAATTCTTCAGCAGTGAAGTTCGCGCGTGGGTCTTGCATGTTGTTACCTCCAAATATGATTAGCTCCGATTCAATCGTGAGAAGTTTCGAGCAAATTACAGTTGCTTTCGCGCTCTTACAAGCCGTTGTTTGAAGGGCAAACGGAATTTGATTTTCCATTCGCCCTTCTTGCGTTCGTTGCGTTTTTGTTATCGGAACGCTTCGACGCCGGTGATGTCGGCACCGACGATAAGCGTATGAATTTCGTGCGTGCCTTCGTAGGTCTTGACGGATTCCAAGTTCATGGCGTGGCGCATGACGGGGTATTCGCTCATGATGCCATTTGCGCCGAGCACTTCGCGTGCAAGTCG
>CALGMC010000327.1 GCA_937959145.1 uncultured Chlorobiales bacterium | reverse complement strand
GACCATGAAATCGGCGGCGCGGTTACGCCGAAAAAATCGGCGCGTCCGCCACGTAAAAAATCACGATAAGCCATGTTCATTACGCTCCTAATTGTAACCTTCGCCGTCGCGTTTGGCGTAGCGTTCATCATCGATTCCCTTTTCAAACAGTCGCTCGACCGCATCATGAAGCGCATTATCACTGACGACATCTACACGGCTTGGACGCGCTATGTGCGCTTCGCGCTCTATGTTGTTGGAATTTCAAACGGCGTGCGAATGTGGGATTTAGAGCGATACATTTCCCCGCAAACCACAAGAAATGATGGACAGCAGATTCTTGAACTCACCACTGAACGATGGATTCTGGAAGTTTATCGCACCATCATTGAAACCTTGCAGGGAATTGCGTGGATGCTCTTGCTCTTTTTCATCTTCGGGTTAATTGCTTTCGTGATTGTGCGCATTTCAGAATCACGTGCGAAAAAGAGCGACGCTTAACTTTGGGCGGGTGAAACTTCTACTTCTTCCAACAGCCCGCTTTTCAAGCGCAAGATGCGTGCAGGCACTTGTTTGACGATGTTGTAGTCGTGCGTTACCACCACCACCGAAATTCCTTTCAAACTGATTTTTTTCAGAAGCAACATAATTTCCAGCGAGACTTCGGGGTCTAAATTGCCTGTGGGTTCATCGGCTAAGAGCACGAAGGGTTCACGCACCAATGCGCGCGCAATCGCAACGCGCTGTTGCTCTCCACCTGAAAGATTACGCGGATACTCGTTCCGCTTTTGCGATAAGCCCACTTCTGAAAGTGCCGCGCTCACTTTCTTCGGAATGTCTTTACTGCGCACATCGGTTACTTCCAAGACAAACGCAACATTTTCATACACCGTCCTATCTTCAAACAGCCTGAACTCCTGAAACACAATGCCCAAGTTGCGCCGCAAATACGGAATCTCCTTGCGCTTGATGGTGCTTGAACGATATTCGCCCACTCTTATTTCGCCTTCATCGGGCAGTAAATCCATGTAAAGCAGTTTGAGAAAGGAACTCTTGCCCGCGCCGCTCGGTCCGATAAGGTAGAGCAGTTCGCCGCGTTTTATCTCGAGGCTTTGCTTTTCAAGCACGGTTTTATTTCCGCGATAGAGCGTTACTTGGTCAAAAGCAATCATACGTTCAGGCTTTAACACAAAAGGCGAGTTGTTGCTCGCCCTTGTTTTGTTTTCTCCAACAACTACGCTCACTTTTTGCTGAGCAATTCCGCTAACTTGGCTTTTTCTTCGTCGCTCATTTTGCTAATTTTCTCGGCAAGTTCTTTATCGCTCGAGGGCTTATCACTTGCGACATTCTTGATTTCCTCTTCCAATCCTTGCTGTGCGCGCTTGAACTCGTTAATGCCTTTGCCCAAGCCACGCGCCAATTCAGGCAGTTTCTTTGCGCCAAAGAGCAGCAAAATGATGATAAAAATGATGATGAGTTCCTGAAATCCTAATCCGAACATACTTCAAAAGCGTTTAAGTTGAGGACGAATTTACCAAAACCTTACTTCACAAACAGCATCTTTTTTGTGCCGATAAACGTTCCCGCCGTGAGCCGATAAAGATAAACGCCCGACGCCAGCGAGAGCGACGAGGCTTGAAGCCGATACCGATAACTGCCCGCTTCTTGACGCGCATCAACAAGCGTGGCAACCTTGCGCCCCAACACATCAAAGAGTTCTAACTTGACGGCACTCGGCTCAGGCAACTGATACTCAATAACCGTCATCGGGTTGAACGGGTTCGGATAGTTTTGCAAGAGTTGATATGAAAAGATTTTCTCAATAGCCGTCGCTGTTGCGGAAAGGTCATAGTCGTGAATTGTGCCGTCTAAATCGACACTGCGAAGCCGATAGGTGTAAGTGCGACCGACTTCTACCGCATCATCTACAAATTGATACTGCGATTCGGAAAGCGTAGTGCCGTTGCCGCGCAAGCGTGGTTCAGTTTGGTAATTTGCAACTTCTTCGCCGTTGCGTAGCAGAATGAAGCCGAGATTATCTTGCTCCGTGGCTGTGCGCCATACCAGTTCAATGCCGCGCGTTGTGGCTCTTGCCATGAACGCAATGAGTGAAACAGGAAGCGGCGAATCGTCGTCGCCCGAAAAGACTGCCCACTCACCTGCGAGCACAGTCAGTCCCCCAATCTGAACCCTTTTGATGGTTGATGAATTATCGCGCGTGAGTGAGGCGTTTGTTCGATATGATTCCCAAACTGAACCTGTCCACCGCGCAGGAAAGGATTTCGTTCGGTCGAAGTTTGAGCCTTCAGCACTCGTAAGCCAACCAAAGTTGAGCGACAAATCACCTGTTCCAAAACCAAATCCTGACGCGCTGATGTCGTAAATGGCTTGCACGGCAAAAGTGCCATTGCCCATTCGTCCTGTGGCAGGATTGCCTGCCTCAACCGACACTGCCACATCGCCGCCAGTAACGCCGCTCGTTGTCGTAATTGTCAGTGGAAACGGTGCCGCGCTTGTCCCTATCGGAAACTCCTTTGTTGCGCTTGAGCCTACCGCTCGTTTTAGGCTTGAATTCGGTTGTGTGATGATGTATTCCGTTTCAGGGTTGGAAACCGTCAAAGTGGCGTTGTTCAGCGTCAGTTGTGTGCCGCTTTGTAAGGTAAGTTTGACGCCCGTGCCAAGCGTGAGCGAGCCGCTGTTTGTAACGCTGGCGTTGCCAATCATCGTTGCGCCGTCGGGGTCTTGAAGTGAGAGATTTGTGTTGAAGGTTAATGCGCCGATTTGAATTGCGGCAGGCGTAGAATTGACTTCTACCGTTCCCGTGCCTAAAATCGTGCCGCTTCCCAAAAGGCTTCCGTTTGCAGTAAGCGTGTAAGTGCCAATGTTGAGCGTCGTATTTGCGCCGATATTGAGTGCAGGCGATGAACTTGCCGCCGTTACGGTGAAGTTATTTTCAAGCGTTACGGTGCGCGTTGTAGGTCGCGTGAGCGTTACGATACGATTAGCTTGTGAAATCGCGGGCAGTGTGCCTTGTGAAGTAAATCCAACGGTCTGGTCGCCGTCGCGCGAAAAAATATAGGTTGCGTTGCTATCGTAAGTTACCGTGCCATTAACGCGAATCGTGCCGTTAAATGATGAAGAGTTATCGCCATTCACGCCGCGCTGGTTGGCGGTGATGAGCGTTGCGCCGCTGTTGAGC
>CALGMC010000326.1 GCA_937959145.1 uncultured Chlorobiales bacterium | reverse complement strand
AAGTTTCGGGACGCAAACCAACTGGGATAACAAATGGGACGCCGAAGTTCGGCTTGAAGAAGGCAAGTGGATAGTAGAAATGGAAATTCCGTTCAACACGCTTCGCTTCAAGAGCGGCACAAAAACATGGCGCGTAAATTTTTCGCGGAACAATTTGAAACTCAACGAGAACGCATCTTGGTCGCCTGTGCCGCGCAACTTCAGCGTATCGGCACTTGCTTTCACGGGCACATTAGTGTGGGAGTCGCCGCCTGAAAATACGAGCCTCAACCTTGCGCTCATTCCTTACACCAACAGCACGCTAACACGAAACTTTCAGCAGCAACGCGCACACGCACACACGCTCAACTATGGCACTGATGCAAAAGTTGCTGTTACTTCATCGCTGAATTTAGACCTGACGATAAACCCCGATTTCTCGCAGGTCGATGTCGATCGTCAAATCACCAACCTCGAGCGTTTCAGCATTTTCTTTCCCGAACAGCGTCAATTTTTTTTAGAGAACAGCGACCTCTTCTCGAACTTCGGCTTTTCGCGCATTCGTCCGTTTTTTTCGCGACAAGTTGGACTTTTCAAGGGCGAGCAAGTGCCGATTCTTGCGGGCGCACGCCTCAGCGGCAACCTCAATAACGACTTACGCTTGGGCTTGCTCAACATTCAAACCAATGCGTTTGAAACGGCATCAGGCATAAAACTCACACCGCAGAACTACACGGTCGTTTCGCTTCAGCAGAAAGTCTTCACGCGCTCGAATCTCTCGGCGATTTATGTAGGTCGGGAAGGACGCGATTTCAATCAGCAACTTGGCAACAATTTCAATCGCGTTGTTGGCGTCGATTACAACTTGCTTTCAGCAGACGGGCGTTGGTTCGGTAGGCTTTTTTATCATCATAACTTCACGCCCGTTGCTAAGCCACAACAATATGCCACGGCACTTTTCCTGCGATATGACGAGCCTGCATTCGCGTTGGAATGGAATCATGAAATCATCGGTGCGAATTATATCCCCGAAGTCGGTTTCGTGCCGCGCAACGATGTCATTCGCTTTGAGCCAATTGCAACGAAGCGGTTTTTCCCAAAGTCCACTTTGCTTAACAATCACGGCATCACGGTGCGCGGCGACCTTTATCGCGCGTTGAATGAATCCACCGTGCTCGACCAACTCCTCGAAGCCCGATACTTCTTCAACTTTCAAAATACGGCTCGCGCAGAACTTTATGCAGAGCGACAATTCACCAAACTGTTCTTCGAGTTTGATGTTACAGGACGCGGACAAACGCCCTTGCCCGTTGGGGATTACACATTTTCAACGGTAGGTGTGTTCTTTGCGTCCGATGTTCGCCCGCGATTGACTTACAGCGCGTATTTCTTTGACGGCACCTATTTCAACGGCACACGCCGCGAATACGGCGGAAGGATTCAATATCGTTTTCAACCTTACGGCTCGATTGAAGTAAGTTTGAATCAAACCGATATTGAATTGCCCGAACCCTTTCGCGATGCGAAACTGACCTTGCTCGGAACACGCCTCGACCTTTCGCTCACGCGCTCGCTCTTCATCACAGGATTTTTGCAATACAACACACAAATTGAAAACGTGAATTTGAATGCACGCTTGCAATGGCGATTTGCGCCAATGTCTGATGTCTTCATCGTCTTAACGGATAACTACAACACGGGGAATTTCGCTGTGCGCTCGCGCGGGTTTGTGGTGAAGGTGAGTTACTGGTTTAATACCTAACGGCATTATCGATTTTCATATTTCGGAATGCGCGTCATCAATTCCATCACGGCTTCTTTGGGGGGCTTATGATTGAAGAGCACATCGTAAATGCCTTGTGTGATGGGCATTTCAACGTTGAGTTTGCGCGCCAGTTCGACGACGGCTTTGGTGGTATAAACACCTTCGGTAACCATTTTGACTTCTTGAAGCACATCGTCTAATGTTCTGCCTTTGCCGATTTGCTCACCGACATATCGATTTCGGCTGTGCCTACTGCTGCAAGTAACCACCAAATCGCCAATGCCCGCAAGCCCTGCAAAGGTCATAGGGTTTGCGCCGAGTTTGATTCCAAGTCGCGACAGTTCAGCGAGCCCTCTCGTGATAAGTGCGGCTTTGGCATTATCGCCGTAGCCGATGCCGTCGACGGCACCAGCGGCAAGTGCCATAATGTTTTTCACCGAGCCTGCTACTTCCACGCCGATTAAATCCGTATTGACATACACACGAAACATCGGCGTGAAAAACGCTTCTTGGATTTTTTCCGCTGTTTGTTCATCAAGGCATGCGGCAACCACAGCAGTCGGGTGTTTCTCGATAACCTCTTCGGCGTGGCTCGGTCCGTAGAGTGCGGCAATTTGATGGTCGCCTAATTGAGGAAGCGCATCTTTGGTTACTTCCGACATGCGGTAGCCAGTTGAAATCTCAATGCCTTTGGAAACATTCACAATGATGACATCGGAGAGATTAAGCGGCGTAATTTTCTGCAAAGTTTCGCGCACTTTTTGCGCAGGTGTTGCAACCACGATGAGTTCTTTTCCTTTCGTCGCTTCGAGAATATCGGAGCAGACCGAAAGCAATTCAGGAAAAGGTGCATGTGGCAAATACTCTTTGTTCTCGCGCTCGGTTGCAAGACGCGCCGCTTTCTCAGGGTTGTGCGACCATAGTACGACGCGATGTCCTTTTTCCGCCAAAAGAATTGCTAAGGTTGTGCCCCAACTTCCCGCGCCTAAAACGGTGATGTTCATTGAGATGTGCTCGTTGATTTTTTGGCAAAGAGTCGATTTTCAGTTCCGTTGCGAAGCCGCTCGATATTGGTGCGATGGGTGTAAATAATCACAAGGGCAATTAAGGTGCTAGCAATGATTGTAACGGTCTCGAGGCTGTCGTGGAGCACGAACGTTGTGCCGAAGAAATCAATGGGATATTGCGCGTCAATTTCTCCGCCGAAAACGAAACGGCGAATTGCCATAATTGTGGGAATGCTGACTGCGCCCGTCATGGATGAAACCGACACATAGCGCGTGAGAAGCAGCGTGATAAAAAACACGGCGACCACAAACACCATCGTCATTGGCGCAATTCCAATCAATACGCCCCCGCCTGTGCTCACACCTTTTCCGCCTTTGAAGTTGGCAAATACGGTGTAGATGTGCCCCAACATGGCGGCAACGCCCGCAAGAAGTTGGAAAACGATGAACGGCACACTTGGCAACGCATCAATCGGATTCTCTGTAAAATATCCAACAATTAAAGTAACAGGCAGAATACCTTTGAGCATATCGAAAAGCGTTACGAACAACCCTGCCTGCCAACCTAACACGCGAAACACATTCGTTCCACCCGCATTACCACTGCCATGCTGACGAATGTCAATGCCCTTAACGGCTTTGCTGACAATGATGCTGGTTGGAATCGCGCCAATAAGGTAGGAGCAAAGCGCAATGAGCGCAAGTGTAATCATAGTTAAGTTGAGTAGAGCGTTTATTGCCGCACAAGTATAACAGTTCGGCTGTTGGCGCGAATTTATTAAAATCCTTTGGCAAGGCAAGTTAGTTTGCCAAATTACAAAGAGATGTTATTTTCTTTGCAAACCAGCAACTAAGTAATCCAAGCATTGCAATGCTATCAGCACTCAACGATGGTGGCGCGCGTTCTAAAACGCTTCTGGCGCGACTTGCCGAGCAACCGAAATCTCCCGCCATCATTGGCGTTGCCGAAGTGCTCTGCGAGCAAGGGCGTTACAGCGAAGCGATAACGCGCCTGCGTAGCGTTGCAGAGTTTTACAGCGACGTCTATCGCTTCAATCTCGTTTTAGCGCGCGCCTGCCGCGACGCCGGCGAGGCAGAACTTGCAAAAGAACATTATGAAAAAGCCTGCCAGATTGCGCCACAAAATGAAGTCGCCATTAGAGAATTGATTGCTTTGACGGCGTTTCCGCATGCCGTTCCGACTCCTTCGCCACGTCCCAACGAGCGAGAAACGATGCCTGCTCGTGCGCCGCAAAAGACAGAGCCTCAAGTTGCTGAACCAGAAACGCCGAGCGTATTCAAACTCGATAGAGAAAAACTCTCAAAAGCATTGGGAGGCGTGGTTGGCAGTATAGAGAAGAGCGACGCCATGCCAACTGAAGTTCAAAATACTCCTTCAAGCCAATCCAACGATGCCTCTCCTGTGGTAGAAGCATTTCGTAAGGCAGATAATCTTTTAGAACAAGAGCCCGACATTGACGCGCTCGCTCGTGAAATGATGGGCGGCAACGCCTTTTTGCCCCAAGAAACTTTGCATCAAGAACAGCCCCAGAGTTCTGAAATCAATATCTCGAATCGGCAGGATAAAACTTCGTCGGAAAGTATGCCGCCGCAACAACCGAAAATCGTCGCGCCTCGCCAACCAAGCATAGAGAGCGAAGCAGACATTGACGCGATTGCGCGACAGATGTTAGGAATCGGCTATTCCGATGAGCCGATGGAATCGACTTCAACCCGAGATTCTTCGGTAGTTGAATCTAAACCTCTCACGTCAACGCCGTCATCAACGCCTTCTGCACCAACACCGACTCCACTTGATGAGAACGGTAATCCCATTATCAAAATCGACCGCGACAAACTCGCTCAAGCCCTCTCAGGCATTCACAAAGCCAAAGGAATTGCCCCAAGTGTAACTCAAGCCAATGAAAGTGAAGACGACACGCCGTTCGCAAAGCCGACCAAAGCCGACCCAGAACGCACACCGACACCGCTTGCTTCGCCGCCGCAATCATCATCACAAGGTAGCGGCGCACTTTCTTTTGAAGAAGAAATCATGGCAATGCAAATGCAAGGCGGCGACATCGATGCGTTCATCTCCAACAAAGATACGGCGCACCGCGACAAAGGGATTGACTCAGAGCCACCTACTACGCCACCACCATTGAGCAATGAATATGACATCGACGCCCTCGCCCGCGAAATCATGAACGCGCAGATGCCGAAAGTGGAAGAAACCAACGACCCTACTCCGGTTGCCGAACAACGACAACCTTTTTCTGACGATGAAGAAATCAAAATGCCGACCCGCCAACTTGCTAAAATTTTCCAAGCGCAAGGCGCATATGCCAAAGCCATCAAAGTCTACGAGATGCTCGCCGCAAGAGAACCTGAAAACGCTTCGCTCTATGAAATTCTTATCAGTGAGTTGCGCAATAAGATGAACACCTGATTCGTGCCCTCTCCCTTTACAAAATTTTACATCTCTTTTTAATGTGTGCTGAAACACACTGTGCAGATTTGTCGTTATGACTTGTCTATTATCACCTGTTATTTCCAATAAGTCGCCATCAATCTAAACCATCTGAGTCCGCTTAAAAAACTGTTAACGCTTTCTTTCATCAATGGCTAAACACATGACGCTTTTCGGGCTTTGTGCACTTCTTTTGTGTGCGTCGCCTGCACCAGCACAATCAACTCAGCCTACTGTTCCTACCGATACACTCACACTTGAACGATGTATTCAACTTGCCATAGAAAATTCTTTTGCTGTCCTGCGAGCGCAGAACACGCTTGACCTCACGGGTGCTTCACTCGTTCAAGCATATGGGCAATTCCTTCCTGATTTGCGCGTCAATGTCGGGCTTACACCACTGACGGTTAATAACAGTTTGCAAGGTCAGTTGAACCCCTTTGATAGTACGCTCTTTTTCAACTTGCGCGGTTCAGAAGGCAAAAGTGCGAACTACAATATCAGTTCCTCGCTCAACCTCTTTAATGGATTCTCTGATGTTGCCGGTTTGCGCAGAGCGATGAAGCAAAAAGATGCGGATACCTACTCGCTCACAAGAGCCAAGCAAGATATTGCGTTCAATGTGGCTCAAAGTTATTTGCAAGTGCTTTTGAACGAAGAACTTTTGCACATCGCACAGGAAAATTTGAAGTCCTCGCAAGAGCGATTGCGGCAGTTCAAAGAGCAAACGCGAGTCGGTTCGCGTGCTATCGCGGATTTGTATCAACAAGAAGCACAAGCGGCAAACGATGAACTGACCGTGATACAGCGCGAAAACACCCTGCGCAACAGCAAAATTTTATTGCTCCGACAAATACGCGCTGACCTTGAAAAAGAATATGCGTTTGCACTTCCACCAAACGATACTGTCATTTTGAGTGCTGAATTTCAAAACAATGCGAAACTTATCCAATCTGCACTCGCAACACGCGCCGACCTCAAAGCCCGCGAAAAGACGATTGAAGCGACACTATGGGCAGTTCGCGCTTCCGAAGGCAACTATCTGCCAACGTTGAGCCTGAACTTTAACTATGGCGCAAATGCTTTTACGCAAGACCGTCTGACCATTGATGGGCAAGTTCGACCGCCCGCCGTTCTGCCAGATTTTACGCGGCAGTTGCGCGACCAAACGAGCTACAACATCTCGCTCAATTTGAATTGGAACATCTTCGATCGGTTTTCACGCGAGTTACAACTTCAACAAGCCAAAATCAACGAGAAGAATGCGCAACTTGCGTTTGAGGAGTTGAAACTTCAAGTTATTGGCGAGGTCAAGCAGTCGCTCGGTGATTACAACGCCGCTGTCTTGCAGTTGGAGGCAAGCGAGAAAGGATTGATTTCGGCGAAACAAGCCTACGAGACCGTCGCAAAACGGTATGAAGTCGGTTCAGCAAATTTTGTTGAACTCATTACTCAGCAAGCGGCTCTCGTTCAAGCGCAATCCAATCGTGCACAAGCCTTGTTCAACTTCACTTTCCAAAAGAAAATTCTCGAATACTATCTCGGCACGATTGACTTGAAAAAATATGAAGTCGGCGCAGAACGCTGACGGATTCGAACAAAACTTTTAACAACTTAACTTCTATGGCGATGTTGGCAGAAACTGAGACAACCATTCAAACAAAAGCGTCAAAGATGACGACAGAATCCACCCTGAAACCTGGCGGCACGAAAAAAAAACCGAAGCGCAAGTGGCTTTGGATAGGCATTGGCGTCAGTATTCTTCTGCTAATTATCATTGGTGTGTTTAGCGGGAAGAAAACGCCGCCGACTTTGGTCAGCACTGAAAAAGCAACGGTGCGCACGATTACACAACTTGTTTCTGCAACAGGGAAAATTTATCCGCAGACGGAAGTCAAACTCGCGCCCGAAGTTTCAGGTGAAATCGTCGAGTTGCCGGTCAAAGACGGCGACGCGGTGAAAAAGGGGCAGTTGCTTTTTCGTATCAATCCCGAAGTAACAAAAGCGCAAGTTGAGCAAGCCGCCGCTTCGCTCTCTGCCGCCAAAGCACAAAACCTGCAAGCCAAGGCGCAACTTTTGCTCCGCGAAGATGAGCTCCGACGCGCTAAAGAACTCTACAATCAAAAACTCATTTCGGAATCCGAATACATTACAGCCACAACCAACGCCGAAGTCGCCAAAGCCACCTACGAAGCCTCGCTCTTTGATATTCAACGCTTGGAAAGCCAACTGCGACAACAGCGTGAAAACCTCTCGCGCACGACGGTTTACGCGCCGATGAACGGAACCATTACCTTGCTCACTTCAAAACTTGGCGAGCGCGTTGTCGGCACAAGCATGATGACAGGAACAGAAGTGATGCGCGTTGCAGACTTGAGCCAAATGGAAGTGCGTGTCGACGTTAATGAAAACGATATTGTTACCGTTAAAAAAGGCGACACTGCGCGCATTACCGTTGATGCATATCCGAATCAAAAGTTTACAGGGATTGTTTATGAAATCGCCAACACCGCAAAAACCACAGGTGCGGGCACACAAGAGCAAGTAACAAACTTCGAAGTCAAAATTCGCATCATTGACCATCGAGGGAAATTGCGTCCCGGCATGAGCGCAAATGCCGATATTGAAACCGAGACGGCAACCAATGTGCTGACCGTTCCCATTCAAAGCGTAACGGTTCGCAATATCGAAGAAGGATTAAGCGCGGAAGAAATTGCCGAAGAGCGCGAAAAGAAGGAAAGGCAATCGGGGGATAACACCTCTTCCTCTGCGAAAAATCAAGCTCTTCAAGCACGTGCCGATAGAGAAAAACTCGCACGGGTCGTCTTTGTCAAAGAAGGCGATATTGTTCGCATGAAAAAAGTTGAAACAGGCATTGCCGACAACGCATATATGCACATCAAATCAGGCTTGAAAGAAGGCGAAGAGGTCGTCTCTGGACCTTATCGCGCCATCAGCCGCGAATTGAAGGACAGCACGAAAGTTGCAAGTGAATTAACAACGTTGAAAAAGTAAATATCTTCTGACAGCAATTTGATTTTAGAATACGATATGGAACAGCGAACGCTTAGACCAAAAGGCAACCTCGTCATTCAGATTGAAGGGGTAACCAAAGAATACAAAATGGGCGACGAAATCGTCCGCGCTTTGCGAGGTGTCGATTTATCCATCTTTCGTAATGAGTATGTGGCGATTATGGGTCCGTCGGGAAGCGGCAAATCAACGATGATGAACCTGCTCGGCTGTTTGGATACGCCCACATCAGGAAAGTATGAGTTCAACGGCAAAGATGTTGCCACAATGGAAGACGACGAACTGGCTGAAATCCGAAATAAAGAAATCGGCTTCGTGTTTCAAACCTTCAATTTGCTTCCCCGCTCGAGTGCATTACAAAATGTCGAGTTGCCGCTTGTCTATGCTGGTCTTCCAAGCGAAGAGCGTCGCGCAAAAGCCTTATCTGCACTGCAAAGCGTTGGGCTTGGCGACCGTGTTCATCATAAGCCAAACGAACTTTCAGGCGGACAGCGACAGCGCGTCGCGATTGCTCGTGCCCTCGTCAATAATCCCTCTATTATTCTTGCCGACGAGCCAACGGGAAAT
>CALGMC010000325.1 GCA_937959145.1 uncultured Chlorobiales bacterium | reverse complement strand
TGCGCGTCAAATGGGCAAAGTTTGCGTGGCAGGCTGTGGCGATTTAGAAATTCACTACGACCAAAGCGCGATGACCGTTCGCGGAAAATCTTTCCGCATTAAAGAAGGCGATTTTATTTCCATTGACGGCACCACAGGCGAAGTCTTCGAAGGCGAAATCAAAACCAGAGATTCAGAAGTCTTGCAAGTCTTGCTTAAAAAAACGCTCAAGCCCGAACAGTCGGAAATTTATCAGATGTATGCGCGCGTGATGCAATGGGCAGATAAATATCGCAAGTTGAAATTGCGCACCAATGCCGACCAGCCCGACCAAGCCCAAACCGCCTTGCTTTTTGGCGCAGAAGGCATAGGGCTTTGTCGAAGCGAACACATGTTCTTCATCGAGGACCGCATCGACCGCGTGCGACAAATGATTTTAGCCAACAACGAAGAAGAACGACGCGCCGCGCTCAAAGAAATTCTGCCGTATCAGCGCGTTGATTATTACAACATCTTCAAAGCCATGAACGGCTATCCTGTTACCATTCGCTTGCTCGACCCGCCGCTTCACGAGTTCTTGCCCAAAGAGCCACGCGCGCAAAGTCTGCTTGCTGAAAAGTTGCATAAGAGCGTTGAGGAAATTGCCGAGCGCGTTGAATCGCTCAAAGAGCTCAATCCGATGCTGGGACTTCGCGGTTGTCGTTTAGGGATTTTATTCCCTGAAATCACTGAAATGCAAGTGCGTGCGATTATGGAAGCGGCTTGCAACGCGGCAAAAGATGGTATTAAGGTTTTTCCCGAAATTATGATTCCACTCGTTGCCGACGTTAAAGAACTTCAGCACCAAGCCGAGATTGTTCGCTCTGTTTCAGAGACCGTCTTTGCTGAAAAAGGTCGGCGCGTGGCGTATTTGATTGGAACCATGATTGAAGTGCCGCGTGCTGCGCTCCTTTCAAGTGCGATTGCATCGGCGGCGGATTTTTACAGTTTCGGCACGAATGATTTAACCCAAATGACGCTCGGACTTTCGCGCGATGACTCCAACCGATTCTTGCCTGCTTATCTTGAAAAAGACATCTATCCGCGCGACCCCTTCGAGGCGATTGACCAATCAGGCGTCGGACGCTTGATGCGAATTGCAAGCGAAGACGGGCGCAAGGTGAAGCCAAAACTCAAACTTGGCATTTGTGGCGAGCACGGCGGCGAAACCAGTAGCGTTGAGTTCTGTCATCAACTTGGCTTTGATTATGTCTCGTGCAGTCCGTTCCGCGTGCCGATTGCGCGATTGGCGGCGGCGCGTGCCGCGTTGAAATCATGATGTTGAAATCGTGAGTGCAAACTCACATTTTGAAATTATTCGGCACGAATTACTTGGGCTTTGCGAACCGTTTCGCCGTGAATCAAACCGCGACGCAGAACTTTGGTAATTGTGCCCGGCTCTAAATTGGTTTTGAGAATTGCACCTGCTTTCTCGTGTCGCTCGTTATCGAAGCGCGAGATTTTGGTGCGCACCTCGATTTCCGAAATGGTAAGTTTCTTTTGAAGCGCGTGGATATAATCATTGACGCTCTCTGGCGTATTGATTGGCGCGTCAGGCTCAGGCTGAAACAAGGCATCAATGGAATCGATGTGCGGCATTGCGTATTTTATCACAAAATCTTTCATCATCAATCCGTTTTCCAATTCGGAAAGATGAAAAGCAAAATCGTCCAAGCAAAGCGACAACTGCCCGTAGACGCTCGTCAAACTTGGCTCTTCCGACCACTTCTGCCGATATTGTTGAATCAACTTTTGAAGTTCTACTGCGGTTTCGTTCTTGAACGATGCTGTTCCGCTTGCGCCGTCAACGATTTTAAGTCCCGCCGCTCGCTCTAAGGCAATCACGCGGGAAATAAGGCTCTGAATTTGCTGAGTGCTACGTCGATTTTCCTCTTCGGAGTTGATGTCTGTTTGGTAGAAGGGTTTATTCAAACGGTTTTCAAGCGATTTCACTTTTCCCTCAATGCGTGCGAGTTGCTCGCCTTTGTCTTTGCCTTGCATTGCATTCGTCAAGAGTCCAAAAACGCCGATGATGATGCTGATAATGGAAAGAATAAACGCCCAAGTGGCTTTTTGGTCGGCGTCGGAAATGGTTCGTCTTTGTGCTGGACTGAGTTCTGCTTGCTCTTGCGTCGCCTTTCGCGTTTGAAAAATTGCATTAAGAATTTCGGGGTCTAAAAACTCTTTGAAGTCGTGCTTTGAAACAACCGATTTGTAATCGGCAAAGAACTTCCCGCTTGTCCATCGTTCGCTGACAAATTGATAAAGCGCAAGGGCTTCGGGGCGAGCGTCGTTCTTGAAAATTGAGTAGTTCTGTGTTGCGGCGTCAAAGTCGAAGAGGTAGACGGTATCCTTGATGTCGAAGTTTTTTGTTAAATCAACTTGTTGGAAAACGCGGTCATTTTGGGCAATCAGGTCAAACAGTTCTTTGTATTGCGCAACAGTTTTGAGCGACTTATCACTTTTGGCAGAAAACATATCGCCAATGCGTGCCGCTAAATTGCGCTCGATAACGTCGCGCTCGTTGGGTTTAATCTCTCTGCCAATATCGACATAGACGGCTTTTTGCGCGTTGGAATCCGTGCGTAAAATGAACTTTCCTGATGTGGTGCGTTTGTTGACGAGTTGCATCAACAAGCCTTCGGACGGATTGCTTGGATTAAGCCGTTTGAAATAAATGCACACCACACCTTTTTCTTGTGAGGTTTGCGGCGCAGATTGCCACGCAGCTTGCGTGCGCGGAAGAATCGCAACGAGATTGATTAGAAGAAAAAGAACAGCGAACTTAACGCGGAAACTTGGCATACTCTTTTGTGATGTCGATTAAAGTTTTGAACATTTTTTTCAAAGACGAGGCGTAGTTTTTCTCGATGCCAAACCGCTTTGCGAAATCTTGAATCGCGTAGCTAAGCCCGACATCGCGCTTTTGTTGCTCGCTCAGGTAGTATTTGTTCTCCATAATCTCCAAATATACTTCTAATTCCGTTTTGTCAGGGAAATACTCAGCGAAGTTGCTTTGTTTGAGCAAGTCTTGAATCGGCAAGAAGTAATTGGCATACCAATCGAGCGTGGCGTCGCGCATTGAAAGAGATGTTTTCATGCGCTCGCTCAAATACCACTTATGCTCTTCCAAGTGTTTGAGCAAGGTATCGGCGTAAGATGCTTTGCGAAATCTACCGAAGTGGCGTTCAGAATTGAATTGAGTGAGTGAATCAAACCGCTTGTGCGCGTCCCAAATTTTAGTGAGCGCGTTATATCGCTCGCGTAGGTAAGCAATGTCGCTCATAGTAATGCTTTTATCGCGTGGGTTGCCGCGCTTGTGAAATTCTTCATCGAGCCAAAGCATGGATTCAAAGAAAAATTCCAAGTCGGCTTCTTTCATGCGCTGAGAGAGCGAACGGTGAATTTCGGTTGTTTCAGTATCGGCGAGCAAGGCAACAAGGCGACGGCGTTTGCCAAGCGTATGTTCTTCGCGCACGAATTTAATGAGTAGGTTATCAAGCGAGGCGTCGCCCCAATACACATTCAAGGCGTGGCATTGGGCGAAAAGTTCAGCAATGGCATCGAAAATTTCTTTTCGCGCTTGCTGTTGGAATCGCAAGCCAAACAAGACCGATTCAGGCAAGACGGCGTCTTCAAGTAGCGTGATGAGATAGGCAGTAATGCTGGCTTGATACATCACGCCCGCAGGCGTTTGAATCGGGACGGCATTTTCGCGACGAATAACGATGCCCACCGGCGTTAAGGTTTGAACGCCAAGGTCGCGAAGTTTTTGATAGTTCTCGATTTCGCGTCGGGCGAGGTCGAGGGTAATTTCTTTAATAGCAAACTTGTAAGGAAGCGCGGGCAATTTGGATTTCACGAAAATCACTTGATGGCGCGAGTCCCCGCGCCGCATCATAATTGGCGCAACGCCGAGGGATTGCCACTCTTCTAAATTTTTTTCAAACGGAAAAAGCGATAGGGCAGGCAGGTAATGGGCATCGACCTCGTAGTCAAGTCGAGTATTCATTGCTCGAAGTAGGAAAGAATCGCTTGACGATAAAAATTTTCGCGGGGCGCGCCGCCAAGCACGGGAAAAGGCTTTTCTGCTTTCCAAGTGCCGTCGCCGTTACGCGAAAAATAGCCTTGCTTCTCAAACGTGATGTAAAATCCTTCGGCGATTAAGTGCTCCTTTTCGCTTTTCTCCAAAGCGCGACCGGTGAAGTGATGTTGAAGCCCGATGATGAAAAAGGCCGTTTCAACGCTGGGTTTTTTTTGAAATTTTTTTTCAAACATCACTTCAAATTGCGCCCAGCGTTCATCAATATCAGTAGGAAATTCGGACCGTTTCATTTACTCGGCGGCTTCAGTGAACGAGAGCGGTTTTCGTGCTTTATCATTCGGAATAAAAATCAAGCCCTCTTGTGCGTCGCCGATGGGTTGGGTGAGACTATGATCGTGCAAGAGCGCGGTATAGGCGGCGAGAATCGCATCGAGCTCATGGTCAGAGAGCACAATTTTCGATGTGCGCGGCAGATTTTTAACGAACCTTGATAGACGTGTCTGAACAATCTCGCGCGAAATTTCTTTGATTTTTTTATCCTTATGCGTCAAGCCTAAGCGGACTTTCGTCGCATGCGGATAAACTTCAATCGTAGGATAACGAGGTTCAAGCATTTTGGTAATCGTGATGGCACGGAAGGTCAGTTGTGCCAGCATTGAAGTTGCAAACGTGGGAATGCCAAGCAACGCCAAGTCTCTATCGCACTTTCGGCTTGCGTAAGTGCCGTAACGACCCGACGGAATCGTGAGCGGCGCGTCCATTCCGATAAGACACGGACGGTGATAATCAATGTAGTTTCGGATAGCCAAGTCGGGTTTGACTTGATTGACAAAGATGAGTTCTGCTTTATCGGAAAGAGCGGCAACACCGGTTACTTCATCAATGCGTCCTGCTAAATCTACCCCGAAAAAAACTTTACCTTTTGAAGGCATACTACTGTTTGTCAGGAAGAAATGTTCGTGAATGAATGTCGGTCATTACTGCTTGACCGTCCCTTGAATATACCTATCTTTGAGAATTAAACATATTTTTCAGATTTCAATTCAGTTGCTTCACCCCATGAGAGCGGCTATGAACCCGTCCAAAATGAAACCGATTGTTGCGATTGTTGGCAGGCCGAACGTCGGCAAGTCGACGCTTTTCAACCGCATTGTCAGCAAACGACACGCCATTGTCCATGATATGCCCGGCGTTACGCGCGACCGCAATTACTTAGACGCCGAATGGAACGGCAAAGCCTTCAGCCTTATCGATACAGGTGGATACACAACCGCCGAAGACCGCATTAGCAAAGCCGTTCTCGAACAGGTTTTTCTTTCCATTGAAGAAGCTCATGCCATCGTGTTCGTCGTCGATGTGAAGTCGGGAATCACCGACCTTGACGCCGTCGTCGCCGAACATCTACGTAAGGTTCTTGATAGCAAAAAAATTTTCTTCAC
>CALGMC010000324.1 GCA_937959145.1 uncultured Chlorobiales bacterium | reverse complement strand
AAATTTGCTCTGCTTTCAAGATGCCGTTTTCTCCATCAATCGTTTTGAGTTGCACGCGCGAAAGCACCGCAGGCGCGCTGGTTTCGTAGTTCGCAATGTGTGCACCTGTCTCACAAATCACTTCGTCGCCATCGTTTGTATTGACTTTGATTGCAAGTTGATTTGCCATCGTGCCGCTTGGCACAAACAGCCCTGCTTCCTTGCCGAACAGTTCGGCTACTTCGTGCTCAAATTCGTTGGTGAGTTCATCTTCTCCGAACACATCATCGCCAACTTTTGATAAATCAGTATGGCGCACGGCGTCAAGCATATCTGCCGAAGGCTTTGTAACCGTGTCGCTCCGAAGGTCGATATGTTTGTTCATTCGTTTATTGAGAGGGTTTCGGCTTTTTTGTAGAGCGTTTTTCCGACGCGCTGAATGTGGTCTATCAAATCGGAATTTTTGATGTGCTCGTAAATTGAAAGGTCGATTTTTTGTGGCAGAAGCAGGTCGTCGAGCCGCCACGAAATTGCGTTCAGCGTGTCGAGCGTCAGGTTGTTTCCTTTCAAGGTTAAATCAATATCAGAGCCTTCTCGGTAATTGCCTTTTGCGCGCGAGCCATAAAGCACGGCTTCTTCAACTTCGGGAAATTGTTTGAGCACATTGTGAATAGCCCGAATTGCTTTGTCAGAAAGTCCAAACGGCATTCAGATGTTGGTTGAAAATTTTTCCAGAGATTGCTTTAAGTTTTGAAACATCGCAAAGTAGTTGCTGACGATTGCCGATGCGATTTCGTCTGCCGTTTCTTCGTTGTAAGTATGCACGGTTTTAATTCGGCTTTCAATCATCTTCATCCACTCTTCCCCATTTGAAATTAGCCCTCGCTCTACGCCTGTTCTGAACGCATCGCGGCTTCCTTGTAAGTTGGTTATGCCTTGATACTCGTAGAAATCTTTGATGACCGTCCAAGCCAGTTCAAATGTGTATTCAAACGCTTTGATTAGCCCTTGTTGCTCCATCTCGTTGAGTTCATCTTTCTTTGCGACAAACTTTTCAAGTTGGTTCAGCACCTTTTTGAAATTTTGAAATCGCTGAATCCAGCGAACATCGTGCTGACTCATTTCTGCTCATTGCTTTTTGCGATGCGAAGATACGGCTTTTTTCGCGCCTGTTAGTTGCCGATAGAAATGCGGAAGTTGAAGCCAAATTCTTGGCGCGTTGAGGCGAAGACGGTGCTTCCGCCTGAGGCTTTCGGCTTGGTTTGTGTGTATTGCCAGAAGGCGGCGGCGTTGACACGTTGGCTGAGCGCGTAGGAAAGTCGCGGCTGAAAGGTGATTTGTGTGGTGCCGATTGGCGGATTTGTGGCGGCATTTGAGCCAGCGAGAATGATGTTCTGCGTTTCGTTATCGGCAAAGGCAAAGTTGAAACTGAAATCGATGGTGTTGTCGAGCGTTGCACCATCGAAGGGCCAGAAGTTCAGCGGCACTTTCAATCCGGTTTTTTGATAGCCAAGCGTTATGTTGATTTGTGTCGAGTTTGTTTGCGTGATTTGATAGTTCACCACTGCCAGCGTGAGCGAGCGCGTTCTTCCCATGCTTATCGAAGAGTTTAAGCCGAATTTCCACATGAGCGTCAGCCCGACGAGTGGCGCGAAACTTTCATTGATGATTTGATTGCCGATTACTTCACCGCTGTTGAGCGGCTGTGTGAAACTCGTGGCGTAAGTGCCCGTGTAGGCGTGTTCAATCGAGGCAGAACTTGCAAAGCCCGAAAGCAAATCGAGTTTCTCCAATCCCGTTAAACTGATGCGCCAATTTGGCAGTGGAATGTAGGCAAGTCTGTTGCTTTGTCCGAACAGCGATGCGGTCAATCGTCCGATGCCTGTTGGCTCGAAGGTGCGTTCAAAGAGTGCGGCAAATTCGTTGAAAGGTGGATTGCGCACAAATCCTTCCGAATCGGCAAAGGTTGTGTTAATGGCTTCGCGGAAGTTATCGATGTTTGGAAAAATGGAGATATAGGTTTTCGTAATTGAGCCGCTTCGGTCAGCCGAAATTTGACTGCCTGTTGCGCCGTTAATTGTTATGCCTCGTCGAAATTGCCAATCGGTGCGCCATGTCAAATCCATTCGCAGGTTATCGAAGATTTGCCAAGTTGTGCTAACCGAAAAGTTTTGGCTTTGGTTGAAGTTGTCGACAAAGTTCGGAATGGCAGGCGCATTGGGGTTGACCAAAAATCGCGTGCCGGGATTGTCGCTGAATCCCATTTGATAACTCAAACTCGGCGGAAGCGGTCGGTCAGACCTTCCAAACGTGTTGAACGGATAAAAGTTCAGCCACCCTGCGCCGCCTGCAATCCCTGTGTTTTGTATGCCGGTTGTAATTGAATAGGTAACGCGAAACTGGTCAAAGCGCGTGAAGATGCCGAATAGACTTCCGACGTCGCTGAGCAATTTGGTAATGTTATTGCCTTCGGCGGTGCTCTGTGTTTCGGTGCTATCGAAGAGCGAGAAGAATCGACTGGGTTCTTTTGGCGGCTTTGGCGCACTAGGTGGTAGCGCATTCCCGCCTTTTCCAAACGGAATAAGGTCGCGCACTTTGCCGAACAGTCGTCCAAAGTTGATGTCGGATTGCACTTGCAAGGCGGTGTTGTTTCCGACGCTGTTTCCAAGAAACTGTGCAGGGTTATTGACAAACGGATTCGCCCACGAGTATTGCGTGTTGTAGGTGAAACTTGGCGTTACCCAATCGAGGAGCGACACCATTTTCGGTCGCCAGTTTGCAGTTACGCTTTGATTGTAATTTTGGTCTCTGCCTAAATCGAATCGCGAAAGGTCGGCTAAAACATCATCGAACACATCACTTCCTTTTCGTTCTTCGCGTGTAATCGGGTCGGTTAAAAACAGGTTCATACTGCTGGTGAGGGTTGCGTTGTAGGACATATCGATGGTTTCTGAAATTTTATACTGCATTGCCATGCCGCGTCCTGCGGTGAAGTTGTTGCTGTTGAGCACGAGCGGTTGGTCGTTGCCACGATTCTGCGAGGCGCGTCGGTCGCGGTTTAAGCGGAAGTCGAACGTGTAACTTTGCGGCACATAGTAAAACTTGTCTTCGCTGAACACGTTGAGAATCGGAATACGGCTTAGCCATTTGAATGGCTCAATGAAGAGTTGAGCGTCGGCAGGAAGTTGCAAGCCGTAGCTGGCGTTGGCACTCCACTGCCAATCTTCGCTCGAGACAAGTTGCGGCGAGCGGCTTCGAGAAATAGAGTAATTATATCCGACCGACATACGGTCAATCGTATAGCGCGAAAGCCAAAAATCTGATGGCTTTGTTTTGCGAATGGTCGGCATTGAAAAGCGTTCGGTCGAGGAGAGCGAGACTTGTTCGTCACGGAAACGCGCGCCTGCTCGTTGTGCTTCTTCTTCGCTTGCGCCGTTGCGCTTTGCTTCCTCAATAACGCGCGCCACTGCCGCATCAAGCAAAATATCTTCGCGACCGGGCAGATATTTGGGAATTGCACGCTGTTCGCTTCGCTCGATGTTGATGGGGATTGTCCAGCCGTCTTCTGCGGGCAAGAGTTTATCGGCGTTGAGCGTTGTTGAAAGCGTCCATGATTCAGTATTGTTTTGCGCGGCGATGGGATTGAGTCGAATGTTTAATCCGTGAAAGTCAGGTGTCTGCCGTTGGTAGGTTGCGGAAACGGTAGCAACATCAGCGAGTTGTAAGGTTGTATTGGCACGCACCGCCCAACCGCCTTCGTTCTTGTAGCCTGAAACGCGCAACTCGTTGAGCCACACTTCAATCGACTCGATAAATTCTTTTGATGGATTGACAACGCCAAAGGCAAACACTCGCACATTACCCAAACTCGGTTGCCCTTTGATGACGATTCGTTTTCCGTCGGGAAAATTGCGCACGACGACCTCCGTATCGGAAGCGCGTTGAAGTTTGAAACTGGCGATTTCATCAAGGTCGATATCGATGTTGTTCTCCGCTGGCCATATCAATTCTTGGGCGCGTCGATATTCGGGCGAATTTGTGTTCTGCGGCACGGCAACGGGTGGCGAGGGCTTAACGGGAATTTGCACTTCGTAGTAGTTATTTGATTCCGTCGCACCGAAGCGCAAGAAGACGCGCGTGTTTTCAGGGTCTTGCGGGTTAAGTTCGTTATACCTCACGCCTGCGCCGCCGTGAACGAACGCTCTTAATTGCTTATAGGGATTGAGGTTGAAGCCGCCCGTATTTCCGATTGCAAAGTTTCGGAAGACCCCGCGAATTGAATCTTGCCCCATTTTTCGTGCAATTACAACTAAGGCTTGTTCGTTGGCTTGAATGTTTTGGTCGACACGCTGGCGGTCTCTGGCACGCCGAATGCCTGGTGGCAACGCATAAAACGACCCGTTCTCCTCGATATTGACTGCCGCCACTCCCACCAGCGTATCGCGATTGATGAGTTGCCATTGCGAGCCGACGAAGTCGAACGTTGCAAACCCTAACTGCGCAGGACGCCGAAACTGCTCGACCCACACACGCGCGTATTGAATCGTCGTAAAATCAATCCCGCCGAATCGGCGCGTAAATTCATCTAACGGAATTCGAAACTGAATCCAACCTGCATTCGCTTGACCGCCGCCCACGACAAACCTGCCTCGCGGCGTGGGAGCGTTTAACTCTTCGGGATTGATAGAAATCGTATATCGGAAAAATCGATTCTGCGTTTGCACCGTCGACGAGCCGTCTAAGTCTTCGGTATCGGGGAAAATGTTCACGAACGGACCGGCTTGCGCTTGATTGGCGTTGCCTTCTGTGCCGCTCACATTGGTTACATCGAGCGAGAAGTTATCGCCCGCAGGGTCGTTCAAAATGCGTTGATACTCTGGATTATTCTCGCCCAAGACATTGCGCAAGGTCTCCAAATACTGCTGATGAAATTGTCGTTCTAATTGGTCGTTGATTCCGTCCAATCCAACATCTTCTGTGCCAATCGAGCCCGTGAGCAACTGACGGTCAATTTTTGCCACGCGCGTATTGAATCGTCCATAAGCATCTTCGCCGAATGCGATTTGGTCGGGATTAAAATCTTCGGGATTGATTGGCATGCCGTCTTCGGTGTTTAGCCGTCGGTTTGGAATCACATCTTCGGAGATAATCCCAATGTCGATATGCAGTTTTCCACTGTCGGGCGGCGCGCCGACGCTGTCCACAAGCGGCTGATATTTGAACCAGAACTCAATGAACTGAATGTTGGACTGCGTCAGGTTGTTGGCAAATGAAGGCAGGAGTTGTGTAATTGCGCCGTAACTGCTGTCAGGAACGCCGCGCCGAATCACGAAGTCAGGATTGAAGTTGTATGGACCGCGTCTTGTTGGGTCATAACTTAAAAACAGCGGTCGCACTTGAAAATCTTCGCGTGCCGCCACACGATTGGGGAAAATTTCTCGTGTTGGCACATTCCTTGGGTCACCAACGGGCAATCGATACCACCCTAATTGTGCGCGATAGCGTCCGCGAATTGAATCTTCTACAATCGTTGGACTTTCAAGGTCTCGATGTGGCGGCGAGCCTAACGCCCAGTTGTTGCCGTTCAATCCAAACGAGATAATCTGCCGCGAGCCTTCAAAATCGTCGATGTAACTGACGCCTTCAGGGTCTAATTCAGTTCGCAATTCGTCAGGAATGCCCGGCATCACTTGCGCGTATTCAGCATTGATGGAAAACTTTGATGGCTCTTTTGTGCTGATAAGCGGCAACTTATCAATCGCCTTGGTTAGCCAGCGCATCTGCGTCGAGTATTGTAAATCCATTCCGAAAATGCGATTCACGATGGGTTCATCGCCGACGCGCACTTTATCCGTCAGCGGTCGCTCGGAGTATTGCAAAAATGTTGCGCCTAACTTGAAGTCATCGCTAAACGCATATTCGCCGCGCAGTCCAACAATCGTGCGCGACGCTAAGAGGAAGAGGTCGTTCTTTTCAAAATCGATGCTCAAGTTCGCGCCTTGTTGAAGCGCATCATCTCTTAGAATGGTAACTTGCCCAAGTTGATAGTCGACTGTGTAGTCAATGCCTTCACGAAGCGGCACACCACGGCTGGTTACGCGCACGCTTCCCTGCGCCACATTGAAGCCGATGGAAATCGGATTTTGAATCGTGCTTTTGTATCGAACCTTAATGCCGTAAAAGTTCTTCGCACTGGTGTTTTGCGCGTCGAATTGTGTTCGTTCATAAATTTCGGAATAGACGAAGCGTTCATTTGCCTGTGTCAGCGGTTCGCCTGTGATTCGCTCAATTTCTTCGCGAATCGGGCGCGCAAACGGTCGCTGAAATGGAAAGATGAGCAAGCCACGTTGCGGGTCAATCGTAATGCCGGGCAAGAAGTCGAACGTGCGGTCAGAGCCTGCCGCACCATTCACGTCAAATCGGTCGAAGCCTGTTATTTGATTGAGCGTATTGACAAAACCTGAAATCGGCAAGACTTCATTTTCAGGCGGATTATCGCCCGGGTTTTGAAACACCACTCGCGCGTTGAATTGGTCGGGCTGAATGTCTCGTCCGCCAAGTGCGTAAATATTTTTCAGCATCAAAATCCACGTTGCCGTATCCGATGGCGTGAATTGGTCAGGCTTGACCAACTTGAAAACGGCTCTGCGCTGTAAGGAATCGTTGCTAAAATCTCCGACGCGCACATTTGGCACGCCGGGCACGGGCGTGAAGTCGTAAGAAACGGCAATCACATCGCGCGGGTCTAAGGGCGCGGTGAAAGTGATGTGACCGAGTATCGGATTGAACACATAGTCTTGCCCCTCTCTCATCAAAGTAAATACGCCTTCTTGAAATTGTCCGGGAATCGGCGGGAGCGGGTCTGCGGTTCGGAGTTGTTGTAAGAAGGCTTGCGTTTGAGTAGTGTCGGCAAGGTCGTTGTATGAATTATTTGGAAATGGGAATCCTTGCTGTAATCGCTCAAACGAATAAGGTGCATCGCCCAAGTTCAGCAAGGCGACGCCGGGACGTTGATTTTCTTGTAACGGCGCGCCACCTGCATTTTGTCCCCCTCCGCCGCCAAGTTGATTGGCAGGGCGTCGCCAAACTTCAAGGCGATTGAGTTGTCGCCCACCCATGGCTTGTGTAATCACAAGTTGCGGCGCGTTTCGCGCAAAGGCATTTTCCCAATTTGTTACGAAGAAGTTGCTAACGAAGAAATGCCGATTTTCGTCGTAATCCCATGCTTGAATCGTTTGTTCGGTAACGCTTGCGCCGCTTTGCACGCTGAATGTTTCTGTTCGTCCGCGCTGTTGTGAGGCAATCGCCGTTAAGTTCAATCCCGCAATTTGAAACTGCGCCTTAATCCCGAACAAGGCTTGACTGCTACTGATAAGCGAAGTCGGAAGCGTGAGCGACACGTTGCCCGCTTCAATCGATTGCACCAAGTCGTCTTCATAGCCTTTGTATCGGATGGCAAGTTGGTTTTCGTATTGAAAGGGTCGCTCCGTGTTCCAGTCGGCTGTGATAGTGAGTTTATCGCCAATCGCACCCGTCAAGTTCATCTGCACTTGTTGGTCGAAGTTCGGCACGGCGGTCGATGCGGTTCCGCTAGCTCTTCGTATTGGGTCTTCGGATTCTTCGGTCTGATAAGAGGCTTTAATGTCGATGTTTCCTGCAACTTGAACGCTCACGGTTGGCGGACCGAAGAGCGTTGCAAAAATCGCGCTTTCTCCGCCTGGCACATAGACGCTAATTTTGGTGATTTTACTGAACACATCGGCAAGCGCGTCACGCGAGACGCCCACACTTTGTTGCCCGATAATTTGTCGAAAGTTGTCTCGTACCGCCGCCTTACAGCGTAATTTTTTGTATGTCTCTAATGGCAATTCTATCGAGGGGCGCACTTCAACTCCCGAAATCGTTTCTGAAATTCTGATACGCTCCGTCGTGCTATCCAATACGACCTTCCGCTCTGCGCTCACTTTCGGCAAAAAAAGCGAATATGTTTTCGTTTCAATCGGCGAAAGATACGGCACATCAACGCGCCGATATTTGAACTGTTTAATGCGCGTTGTGGAGTCCATCAACGCCACTTCTGCTGAATCCAACTCCGTTGTTGGAAATGTTCCGCGTTTTTGTGTTTCGGTTTGCTCTATTGCTTTATCCAGTTCCTCGCCCGAATCTTCATCTTCGATTGGTTTTCTCTGAATCGCCGTTGTATCCGTGTCGCTTATGGTGGGCTTCAATAAAAAAGATTGCGCCGCAAAAGATTGATTCAGGTAAAAAAGTTTCGCGGTTGCAATCGGGCGATAGGCGCGATTTTCTTCTTTCGCTTCCGACACTTCTTCTGCGGTCGGCGCAACGAGCGAGAACACGCTATCCGTCAAGCCGACCTGCTCTGCTACCGTATCCGCCGTTTGCTCTTGCATTCTCGAGGATGGAGACATCGCCGTGAGTGATGCGCCTGCAGTTATCACAGTTTCCATTCCAACTTCTACTGGAAACATCACCGCAATAACAAAGAGTATCAGCAAACGCCATGTCTCACCCTCAAACACGTTTGAGCATGAGTTCAGGCAGTTATCTATGAACCAATTCAGTCCTCGTTTCAACCCGTGTTGACGCTTTGAGTTTCTTGCAAGCAATAGCCATCCTTTGCACCAAGAAAGGTTGCTTTTGCTGTTGAGATATGTTGTAAGGTTACTTGCGGTAGACTTGCGTCATTCAAAGTAGATTGGAATGTTGTGCGGATTTCAACTTCTCGGAGGAATTACGACACTCTCTCGATGAAATTTTGCATAGTTCAGGTCGCTTTTTTCAGGTCGTTTTTTGCAGTGCAAGTTTAACATTTTCAAGCGGCATAATCAATATGAGTTCTTTCTTTCGCCCCTTTGTTTTTCGTCGTTTCCGCCTTGCTTTAAGGCATTTTTAACCGCTTCTACGATTCGGTTTTCGGGAATATCGAGCATGCATTTGAAGTGAGATTTTGGACAAGTTTCGCGTCCGATGTGGGAACAGGGTCGGCATTGAAGCCCATCAACTTCCAAGACTTGAAACTTTGCCTTGTAGGGAAGAAACCCAAACTCTTTTACTGACGAGCCAAAGAGCACAACCATTGGCTTTTGCAGTGCCGCCGCCATGTGCATCAACCCGGTATCGTTTGAGAGCACGGCATCTGCGTTTGCAAGCATTGACGCTGTCTCTCGCAAGGTGTGCTTACCTGCAAAATTTTTGACACTCGATTTTTCGCGTATCTCTTTCAAGATTTCGTCGGCAATCGGCGCGTCTTCTTTTCCGCCGAGTAGCCAAATATCAATCCGATTTTTTTCCAACAACCGATTTAACGTGCTTGCAAGTCGTTCAGACGGAAATCGTTTTGTAAAATGTCGCGCACCGAAACACACTGCTAATACAGGCGTTTCCGCCGAGCAGTAACTTTTTCCAAATTCAATTTCTTCTTTATTCAGGAAAACCTCACCGCCTCTTTCGTCAAGAGTTACGCCAAATGGTGCAAGGCTCTTTGCGTATCGCTCTACAACAGACTCATACCCTCGATAGAGATTTACTTTGAAATTCACGAGCAAGAATTTTTTCCAGTTTTCTTTTTGATAGCACACAACTTTTTTACCAAATCGGCGATACTTGCGAGAGATAAAGTTATGCTGCAAGTCGACCACGAGGTCGTAGCGTTGGTCGGGCTTAAAATTTTCCGTTGTAAAAATGTTGGTCAGGTTAGGATTGCCTTGCAGGAGCGGTGGAAAAGTAGGCTTTGTGAGGAAGTCAATTTCAGCCGATTGAAAGGTTGCTTTTATGGCGCGCAGAATCGGTGTTGTCAGGAGGATGTCGCCGATGGAACTGAGGCGTATGACAAGCAGTCGCATGAGTCTTTGCTATGAGGCAAAATTGTTATGAGTAGAAAATAAAAAAGCCCGTCATTTCTGACGAGCTTTTGAAAATAAATTCGGCAACGACCTACTCTCCCGCACGAATGCAGTACCATCGGCTCTCGTGGGCTTAACTTCTCTGTTCGGAATGGGAAGAGGTGAACCCCACGGATATAGTCACCGAAAAGCGGTTGACTCTTGTAGAGACTTGAACAATCAAGCAGAGTACATAATCTTTCCTACCGAACTTTGCTATCAACAAAAGATAATCGGAAAAATCAATCGACGAATTAGTACGACTTGGCTGAACGCATTACTGCGCTTACACCTATCGCCTATCAACCTCGTCATCTTCGAGGTGTCTAATTGGGAAATCTCATCTTGAGGTGGGTTTCGTACTTAGATGCTTTCAGCACTTATCCCATCCGGACATAGCTACCCTGCGGTGCCACTGGCGTGACAACAGGTGCACTAGCGGTCCGTACGACTCGGTCCTCTCGTACTAGAGTCATGTCCTCTCAAATTTCCTACGCCCGCATCGGATAGGGACCGAACTGTCTCACGACGTTCTGAACCCAGCTCACGTACCACTTTAACCGGCGAACA
>CALGMC010000323.1 GCA_937959145.1 uncultured Chlorobiales bacterium | reverse complement strand
GAAATTTCGGCGGCAATTTCACGCTCGGTTACATTGGGCGAAATCATCTCTAAAATTTTCTCGAAGACTTTATCCGTAATCGCAACGGCTTTACGCATGTTCTCCAACTCGTCCGAATCTTTGACCGCCACAAACTCTTCGCAAAACAGTGTAACTGGTTCAAACGCAACTGTGGGAAGTTCCGACTTCATTTTTTCAACGGTCGCAAACGCAAGTTTATCGGCTTGAAATCCGACGCGCGTTCCAAAATCAAATTTGCCAGATTTCATTTCGGCAAGGTAGCCCTCGGCAGTGATGATAGGTTCGGCGTTCTCGACTTCGGTTTTGACTTGTTCTTGATAGCGAAAATCGGTGAAGAGCCAAGCGTTGTTGCGCGTCAAGAGCACCGTGCCGTTTGAGCCGCTGAACTTCGTCAGCCAACGCACATCGGGCAGGAAGGTCAGAAGCATGGCGTCGAGATTGAGCGCGGCAAGTTTTTGTCGGAGGTGATGCAGTTTGATGGAGAGGTCTAAGTCGGTTGTCATCGTTTGAAATCTGTTTAGATTGATTGAATTGAATATAGTTTTTTGCTTACATTCACACGCTTTCATCAACAAATCAACAAAGGAAAAATGCAAAAACGCTTATTGCTTGCAGTCGCGCTCTTTTTTACATTCAGCGCAAACGCACAAACTCGCTCTTATTGGAGCACCACTGCTGAACCGCAAACGACTTCCGAACGCTACATTATTCCCGCAAAGTATCGCACGCTCGCGCTCAACTTTGAATCCATGAAATCCAAACTGGCTGATGCGCCAATGGAATTTACGGCACAAGCGCGTCAAGGCAATTTCATCATTGAACTGCCTATGCCGAACGGCACATTCGCACGATTCCAAGTTGAAGAATCACCCGTCATGCACCCCGACCTTGCCGCGAAATATCCCGACATCAAAACCTATCGCGGCTATGGACTGGACGACGGCACAGCAACACTGCGCATGGACATTACGCCGCTCGGCTTCCATGCGATGATTCTTTCCGCATACCACAGCCCCGTTTATATCGACCCATATCAAAAAGGCGACCTCGTGCATTACATCAGTTACTACAAAGACGATTTCGTCGAAGCCCAACGCAACAAAGCGAATAACTATTGGGAGTGCCGCACTGTTGAAGAAATGGACGCCGCTGTCAAAAAGCAAATTGAAGACATGATTGCAAGCAACTCAATGCCGCAAACCGGTCCGCAACTGCGCACATATCGCTTGGCGATGACAGCAACGCGCACCTACACAAACTTTCACGGTGGTGTCGCACAAGCCTCGGCGGCGATTGTCGTAACGGTCAATCGTGTTACAGGCGTATATGAAAAAGACCTTGCCGTGAGAATGGTTTTGATTCCAAACAACGATACGCTCATTTTGACCAACGCCACTTCGCCTTATCCCTTCACAAGCGAAAACCCGAGTAGCACGATGCTCAACCAAAACCAAACATTTATTGACGGAAGAATCGGCAGTGCGAATTACGACATCGGACACGTGGTTAGCACAGGCGATGGAGGCATTGCAGGATTAGGCGTTGTTTGCCGCGCAGGCAACAAAGCACGAGGCGCAACAGGCAGACCGCAACCCGTCGGCGACCCATTCGACATTGACTACGTGGCGCATGAAATAGGACATCAATTCGGCGCAAACCATACTCAAAACCAAAACTGTAACCGCGTTGCCTCCGCCGCATATGAGCCGGGCAGTGCGTCAACGATTATGGGATATGCGGGCATTTGTCCGCCCGACTTGCAAAACAATAGCGATGACTACTTCCACGTCCATAGCATTATTGAAATGCGTAACTACATCGCAGGGCTTGGCGGCGGCTGTCCCGTAGTAACCAACACAGGCAACACACAACCAACCGTTTCCTTCGGCGCGAACGGATTTTCAATTCCGATTCAAACGCCCTTCACGATTACAGGTTCGGGAAGTGATGCCGACGGCGACACGCTCACCTATTGTTGGGAACAATACGATTTAGGACCCGCAGGTGCGCCCAGTGCCACTGCTACGCAAGGACCTGTGTTCCGCTCCTTGCTTCCGACACTAAGTCCCTCGCGCACTTTTCCGCGTCTGCAAAATTTGCTCAACAACACGACGAATGTCGGCGAGACTTTTCCAACGGTTTCGCGCTCGCTGAACTTTCGCCTAACGGTGCGCGACCGCAGAGGCGGCGTGAACTTCACGACGAATCTCTACAACGTGAATACCGTCGCCACCGCAGGACCGTTCGTGGTAACCAATCCAAACACAGCAACGGTCGAGTGGCGTGCATCGGAACGCCGACCGGTTACTTGGAACGTGGCAAATACCAACGTGGCACCCGTGAACTGCCAAAGCGTCAACATCTTGCTTTCAACTGATGGCGGCGTAACGTTCCCGATTGTGCTCGCTCAAAACCGACCGAACACAGGCACCGACACGGTTACGGTTCCCTTCGTGATTACCAACACGGCACGCATCAAGGTTGAGGCGGCGGATAATATCTTCTTTGATATTTCAAACGCGAATTTCAGAATCTTGCGTCCACTCACCGATGTCGATATGAGTGCGATTTCGGTTGCGCCGCGCATCTCGCCGCCAATCAACAACGTGTCGA
The DNA here is from genome assembly GCA_937959145.1 of uncultured Chlorobiales bacterium. GTDB lineage: Bacteria > Bacteroidota > Chlorobiia > Chlorobiales > Thermochlorobacteraceae > JANWWM01. Next base: position 8,012 of record CALGMC010000323.1, on the reverse strand, counting down.
ATACCGTCGTCGTAACCGTGCGCAACGAAGGATTGAACACTGCCAATAGTTACGATGTAACTTGGTCGCTCGATGGCGTTCAGCAAGCCACGCGAACCATCACCCGCCCATTAGCCAGCATCGCAACCGATACGGTGCAATTTGCTTGGCAAAATCCCACAACAGGCTTGCGCCAACTGCGCGCTTGGACGAGCATTGCAGGCGATACCATTCCGATTAACGATACGGCAAGCGCATCGGTCAATGTGTTGCTCGATTTTCAAGACATTGGTGTAACAAGCATCGGGCAAGTCGGCACGATTATCGCCACACTACCCACAACGCTGACGGTGAATACTCGCAGTTTCGGAACACTGCCCGTGCCGAGTTATCAAGTTGGCTGGTCGGTCAATGGTGTGCCGCAAACGCCAATTCAAGTCAACCGACCGTTGCTCACGACTAACGCCACGGACACGGTGCAAATTGTTTGGACGCCAACTGCTGGCGGCTCAACCCAACTGCGCGCTTGGACGATTCTTCCAACCGACACCGTTCAAACCAACGACACGGCAACCATCACGAGAAATGTGTTGCCGGCTTATCAAGATGTGGGCACAACGCAAATTGTGCCACAGTTTTCGCTTGCGTCGGGCTTCCCGAATGTGCTAACAGTTACAACGCGCAACTTCGGAACGCTGACTGTGCCAAGTTATGATGTCTCGTGGTCGCTCAACGGCGTGCTTCAAGAAACGCGCACCATTAACCGTCCACTCAATCGCTTGCAAACCGACACAGTGCGCTTCGCATGGGCAAATCCACCCGCAGGAACGCAAACCGTCAGAGCATGGACAACGCTTGCGACCGACACCGTCGCCACAAACGATACCACAACGACAAACTTTAACGTGATTCTTTCCTTCGTCGATGGGCGCGTCATGAGCATCACCACGCTTAGCCAACCGCGCGAAGCCGACGCGAATCGTGTAACGGTGAGAGTGAGAAATGCAGGCACAGTGGATTTTCTCTCTTACAATGCCTCGTGGCTGATTGATGGAAATGTGCAAGAGACGCGCACCATCAACCGACAACTTTCCGTGAATCAAGAAGACACCGTTCAGTTTAATTGGCAATCGCCGCAACCGGGCTTGCGCGTGCTGACAGGACGCATTGCTGTAACAGGCGATACGGTCGCAACCAACGACACATTGAGCACAACGGTCAATGTGATTCCGCTTGCAACGCCTTTGGCGACATGGTCATCAGGATTTGAGGAAACAACATTCCCGCCTGCGGGTTGGCTGTCGTTCGCGCCGCAAGGTCAGCAAAGTTGGACGCGCTCGACATCAACGATTTATCGAATTTTTGGAAACGCCGTCGCCTTAGTTCGTGCGGAACTCAATCCTGCACTGCGTAACGACGCATGGCTCGTCGCGCCACGAACACAAGTCTTTAACAACTCGCAACTCACCTTCTGGGCAAAGCGTGCAACGCTGGGCGGACAATTCCGACAAGATACTTTACGTGTGCGCATCTCGACCACAGGCGCAGGACCGCTCAACTACGGCGCGCCTATCGCGACAATTCTACCGACAACCGAAGCGGCAGGACAACGCTATCAAGTCAGTTTGAGCCAATTCCAAAACCAAAATATCCACATCGGATTCCACTACAACGAGCAAGCGCAAGCCATCTTGATTTTGGATAGCGTCAGCGTCGATACGGCATCGCTCAGCGCACAGCCGATTGCGTCGCTCGAACGCCCGCGCGAATATCTCTTGGAACAAAATTATCCCAACCCCTTCAATCCAAGCACGATGATTCGCTATCAACTTTCGGCGAACAGCATGGTGAAGTTGGAAGTCTTTGATATGGTCGGTCGTCGCGTCGCCGCGCTTGTCAATGCGGAACAATCCGCTGGACGCTATGAAGTAAACTTTAATGCAAGTAACCTTTCAAGCGGCGTTTATTTCTATCGCTTACAAGCCACTTCGCCACAAGGCAACTACACAAAAATGATGAAAATGCTGTTGGTGAAGTAAAAGAGAAGGTGAGAATTAAAGATGAGGCGGGAGCAATCCCGCCTCGTTTGTTTTATGGGAGTTTCAGAGGGCGTTTTTATTTAAGCCCCCAACAGCAATGCTTTGTTATACTCCCAATTCATTTGCGCAATGTTCAAGACGGAAACGCCCATTGGACATTCGGCTTCGCAGGCTTCGGTGTTGGTGCAGTGTCCGAATCCTTCTTTATCCATTTGCTCAACCATCTTGACGACGCGGATTCGTGCTTCGGCTCTACCTTGTGGCAATTTTGCCAAGTGCGAAATTTTCGCGGAAGTGAACAATGCCGCGCTTCCGTTTTTGCAAGTCGCCACACACGCGCCACATCCGATACACGCCGCTGAATCAAACGCCGATTCGGCAACATCGTGCGTAATTAAAATGCTGTTGGCTTCGGGTGCAGAGCCTGTGCTTGCCGATATGTATCCGCCTGCGGAAATGATGCGGTCAAACGCACTTCGATTGATTTTCAAATCTTTAATGATGGGGAATGTGCTCGCGCGGAATGGCTCAACCGTTATCTCATCGCCGTCGTTGAACGAGCGAAGGTGAAGTTGGCAAGTCGTAATTCCGCCAATTGGTCCGTGCGCACGTCCGTTAATCATCACGCCGCATGTGCCGCAGATGCCCTCGCGGCAATCGTGGTCAAAGACGACGGGACGCTCGCCCTTCGTAACAAGTTGCTCGTTAAGCACATCGAGCATTTCCAAAAACGACATGTCTTTTTCCAAGTTCTCGAGCGTATAGGTTTTGAACGCGCCTTTTGCGGTTGCAGATTCTTGTCGCCAGATATTGAGTTTGAGTTTCATCGTTACTCCTTTTTCGCTTTGCGTTTCGTGTTACTTGTATGAACGTTCCGCCAATTTCACGGATTCAAATTCGAGCGATTCTTTGTGCAGAATTGGGGCTTGTCCGTTGTTCCACTCCCACGCGGAAATGAATCGGAACTCGTCGTCGTCGCGCACGGCTTCGCCTTCGGGGGTTTGATATTCTTCGCGGAAGTGCGCGCCGCACGATTCTTCGCGCGTGAGTGCGTCGTAGCACATCAATTCGCCGATTTCAAAATAATCCGCCACGCGCCCTGCTTTCTCGAGCTCGACATTGAGCGTGGTTGCCTCTTCGGGAATCATCAATCGCGCATAAAATTCGTCTTTGAGGTCGCGAATTTTTTTGATAGCGGTTTTCAGCCCTTCGCGATTGCGCGAAAGTCCGCAGTAGTTGTAGAGCAATCGTCCTAACTCCTTGTGGAACATTTCCGCCGTTTTATCGCCACGAATTTTGACGAACAGGTCGAGTTGCGATTTCACATTCGCTTCGGCTTCAACGAAGGCTTGATGCGACGTGCTGGGCAGTTCGGTTTTAATTTTGTTGGAGAGATAATTGGCGATGGTATAAGGCGCAATGAAGTAGCCGTCGACGCAGGCTTGCAGGAGCGAATTTGCGCCGAGTCGATTTGCGCCATGGTCGGCAAAGTTGGCTTCGCCTGCGGCAAAGAGTCCGGGAATCGTGGTCATTAAATCGTAATCAATCCACAAGCCGCCCATGGTGAAATGTGCTGACGGCGAAATCATCATCGGTTGTTCGTAAGCGTCAATGCCTGTGATTTTGCGATACATATCGAAAAGGTTGCCATACTTTTCAGCGATTTTCTTTTTGCCTTGCGCTTTAATGGCGTGAGAAAAATCGAGATAGACCGCGTTTTTTTGAGGACCGACGCCGTAGCCTGCATCAATGCGTTCTTTGGCGGCACGCGAGGAAATATCGCGCGGAGCAAGATTGCCAAAGGAAGGATAGCGTCGCTCCAAGTAATAATCGCGCTCGTTTTCAGGAATGTCGTTCGGAGCGCGTGAGTCGTTTTGTTTTTTCGGCACCCAAATTCGTCCGTCGTTGCGAAGCGATTCCGACATCAAAGTGAGTTTAGATTGATGTTCGCCAAGTTGCGGAAGTGATGTTGGGTGAAATTGAATCCAACTTGTTGACGCCATGAACGCGCCTTTTTTGTGCGCACGCCAAATGGCTGACGCATTGCACCCCATTGCCAGCGTCGAGAGGTAATAAATTTTTCCGTATCCGCCCGTCGCCAACACAACCACATGCGCCGCATGCCGCTCGATTTCGCCCGTAAGCAAATTGCGCGCAATAATGCCCGCCGCTTTGCCATCAATCGTAACAAGGTCGAGCATTTCATGTTGTGCATACAGTTTGACCGTGCCCGCATTCACTTGTCGCATCAAGGCTTGATACGCGCCGAGCAAGAGTTGTTGCCCGGTTTGCCCGCGTGCGTAAAAGGTTCGGCTCACTTGCACGCCGCCGAAAGAGCGGTTGTTAAGATAACCGCTATACTCACGCGCAAACGGCACGCCTTGTGCGACGGCTTGGTCGATAAGCAGTTGCGAACATTCCGCAAGGCGATACACATTGGCTTCACGCGCACGGAAGTCGCCACCTTTGATGGTGTCGTAAAACATGCGGTAAATGCTATCACCGTCGTTCTTGTAATTCTTGCATGCATTCACGCCGCCTTGCGCCGCAACCGAGTGCGCCCTGCGTGGCGAATCTTGAAAGCAAAACGACAGCACTTGATAGCCCATCTCGCCGAGCGTTGCGGCAAGCGAAGCCCCCGCAAGCCCTGTTCCGACCACAATCACGCGCAACTTCTTGCGATTGGCGGGACTGACAAGCCCCGCATGGTCTTTGAAGTTTTGCCACTTATCGGCAAGGTCGCCCGATGGAATGTTGGCGCGAATGGATTTTCCTTCAATCGCATCACCGCCACCTGTTTTTGACTCAATCGTTTTTTGGCGCGGCTCATGGATTTCAATCGTAGCGCGGGAAATTGAATTGGCTTCAGCAAAGTTCGTTGACATCGTTATTCTCCTTTTGATTTATTCTCCTTTTGATTGTATCGCCCTCTTGCGGTTGTTCATTTTTCAGGCGATTGAATTTGACCTTACTTTAATTGCAACAGCGTCAGCAATCGCTCTTGATGCTGAACGAGATAAACATAAATCGGAATGATGGCGAAGCCTGCCGAAATGACAACGCTATACACCACACCCGCCACATTCACGACGCGCACATACTTTTGATGATACACACCGAGCGTTCTCACCGCACTTGCAACGCCATGCAATAAGTGATAGCCCATTGCCACCATTGACACCACATAAATCACCACATACCACACATTGCCGAATAAATTCACGACGGCGGAATACAAATCCTTGCGTCCCCACGGGTCGAGCGGCATGTCGGTGAATTTGTAGTAATACCAAAAGTTCTGAAAGTGAATCACGATGAAGACGAAAATCACCGTGCCTAAAAGTCCCATTGAGCGGCTATACCAAGGACTTGCGACTTTGCGCTCATCGACGGCGTATTTTCCGCCCGACTTGCGATTGTATATCGTAATCACCACTGCGTAAATCGCATGCGCAAGAATGCTCACATACAAGCCAATCGCAACAACTTTGATAAACAAATTGCCCGATAACGCTTGTGAATACGCATTAAATTGCTCTTGCGCGATTTCTTTCGGCAGGAAAAGTTGGAGATTGCCCAAAAGGTGAATGACAAGGAAGAGGCACAAGAAAAGTCCTGTAAGTGCCATCAACAATTTGCGAAGAAGCGTGAGTTTTATCATACTGCACCTCACTCTTGATTGGTTAGCAAAACTTCTGAAGAACTTGGCTCAATCTCTTTGAACTGACTGAATGAAGCGAGGGAGCGTTGTGGCGTGTTCAGTTCAACGACACCATTTTGCCAAGCGTAAAGAACAGACTTACAAAAGTAAGGCTTAAACCAAGCGGACGCAAGTTTTTTCTAATTTAATTTTACCTTCTGCTCATGCATCGCATCACCATTTGCTTTATGCTTCTTGCAAGTTTGATAACCTCATCTTTTTCACTAACTCCGATGAAGCCAAAATTTGCTATTGCCATTCACGGCGGCGCAGGCACGATTCTCAAATCTCATCTCACGCCCGAACAAGACGCGCTGTATCGCGAAAGACTTACGAGAGCCCTTGAAACAGGCTACGCTTTGCTCGAGTGCGGAAGCACAAGTTTAGATGCGGTCGAAGCCGTCGTTCAACTGCTTGAAGATGATTCGCTTTTCAATGCAGGCAAAGGCGCAGTGTTTAATAGCGACGGCAAGGTCGAGCTCGATGCTTCCATTATGGACGGCAAAACCTTGAAGGCGGGTGCCGTTGCGGCGTTGCATCATGTCAAAAATCCGATTTGCTTGGCGCGTGCGGTAATGGAAAACTCTGAGCACGTCTTTCTCATCGGCGAAGGCGCAGAGGCATTTGCGAAAGCCCATCAAATTGAACTTGTTGATGAATCGTATTTCTTCACCGAAGCGCGTTGGCAATCGCTTCAAAAAGCAAAATCAAAAGAATCACTCACGGAAAAGGAAAAGCACGGCACGGTGGGTGCGGTTGCGCTCGACCAATTCGGCAACTTGGCGGCGGCGACTTCAACAGGCGGCATGACGAACAAAAAATTCGGTCGTGTTGGCGATAGCCCCATCATCGGCGCAGGCACTTACGCCGACAACGAAACATGCGCAGTTTCGGCAACAGGACACGGCGAATACTTCATTCGTGCCGTTGTTGCGCACGACATCGCCGCCTTGATGCGCTATAAAAATCTCTCCGTTCAAGCCGCCGCCGAAGAAGTCGTCATGCGAAAACTGACCAAACTTGGCGGCACGGGCGGCGTTATCGCTATTGACCGTAATGGCAACATCGCTATGCCGTTCAACACCGAAGGCATGTATCGCGGCTACAAAGTTCAAGGCGGCAAAACGTTTGTTGCGATTTACAAGGAGGAATAAGTCTCACTCTCGAGAAAGGACAGCATGGTCATGGCTCATTTCTCGCTACTGATTAGATTGAGTTTGCTCTTCTTGCGTCCGTAAGAAAAGTAAATCACAAGTCCAATCGCAAGCCAAATAAGAAACCACGTCCAATTGCTAATCTCGGAAATCAAATAGCCGCACGAGAGAAGCGCGCAGATGGGAATTAGTGATAGGTTGTGCTTGAAGGAAAGGTATGCCAGTACCAGCGTGCCGATGAAATAAATCGTCAGGGGCATTCGTGAAGAGAGTGCTTCAAAGAGCGGCGTTTCTCCAATCGTGAAAAACTTCAACACGTCATCTTGATTCAAGACTGCCACGCCGAGCCAAATGATTGCCACCATAATTGGCGCAATCCATTTCGCGTTGATGTATGGAATTTTGAACTTCCGCTCTGCGGTCGGATTTGTTTTTTCCAACACCAACACGCCGCCTGAGACGAGCAAAAATGCGAAGAGCGTTCCGATGCTGGTTAAATCTGTTACCACATTCATATCGACAACGAGCGCAGGCACGCCAACAACAATTCCTGTAATGACCGTCGAGAACGACGGCGTTTTGAACTTCGGGTGAATGGTTGAAAAGGCTTTTGGGAGCAAGCCGTCGCGGCTCATTGCCATCCAAATTCTTGGCTGTCCAAGTTGAAAGACAAGCAAGACCGACGCAATTGCAATCACCGCACTTATGGCAATCACGCCTGAAATCCAAGGCACATTTACACCTTCTGCACCGAAGACGAAGGCGAGCGGGTCGCCGACTTGCAACTTTGTGTAGCTTGTCATTCCTGTAAGCACGAGCGCAATCAAAACATAAAGCACGGTGCAAATGAGAAGCGAATAAATCATTCCGCGTGGCAAATCGCGTTGTGGGTTCTTGCACTCCTCTGCCGTTGTTGAAATCGCATCAAAGCCGATGTAGGCGAAGAAGACGGACGAAACGCCCGCCATTACGCCGCCAAATCCATTCGGCATGAAGGGCGACCAATTTTCAGGCTGAACATAAAATGCACCAACCGCAATAACGAGCAAGACCACACCAATTTTCAAAATCACCATTGCGTTGGTTGTGGTGCGCGATTCTTGAATGCCGATATAAACAATCGTTGTAATGATGACGGTA
>CALGMC010000322.1 GCA_937959145.1 uncultured Chlorobiales bacterium | reverse complement strand
TCGGCGATAAAGCGCATCGCATCGGTCAAATGCAAAGTGGCTTGTGCTTGAAGTTGCAAGAGCCGAATGGACTCTGAAATGTGCGCCGCCACTTTCGGGTTTTGCTCAACAAATGAAACGCGCACTGCGCCTCTGCTTACGGCTTCAAACCCCAGAAGTCCGCTTCCCGCAAAGCAATCCAATACGGTTATGCCTTCAAAGTTTATTCTCGCCGCAAGCGTGTCGAAAACGGCTTGACGCACGCGGTCGGTTGTTGGTCGCACAAGGGTTGAATCTATCGTCTTCAAGCGACGACTGCGAAACTTTCCTGCAATAATTCTCACATGCAATCTCTCCCTACTTGCCTTGATAAAATTGTTTCAGCCAATTAGGCGACGCGCCGAGTTTGTAGAGCCCAACAATCCCAATGTTAGAAAGCATTTGAAAAAGGTATCCGTTTTTCTCAAACCGTCGCGCTGATGTGATAACCGTTGCGCGTTCGATGAGGAAAGGTTCAGCAAGGCGTGCCGCGCGTTGAAGAAACTCGACGTCTTCGAGCAATTCTTGTTCAGGAAATTTTCCGATGCGTTCAAAAAAATTGCGACGAGCGAAAATGCCCGAATCACCATAGTGCGTTAGAAGCGAGTTGATGTTTGTGAATGATGCGTAATACTGCGCGATAGGATTGTCGGAATCGAATCGCATGGCGAAGTAGCCAAACTCGACCTTTGGATTTTCTAACGCGCGCGCAAGTTCCAAGAGAGCATTTTCGCCAAGTTGCGTGTCGGCGTGAAGGAAAAGAAGCACATCACCGCTGGCGAAATGTGCGCCGCAGTTCATCTGCTTGGCGCGCCCTTTTTCGGAGAGAAACATTCTAATCGGAAGCGTGTCGTTGGTCTCAAAGAATTCCATGATGCGTTCAGGCGTGCCATCGGTTGAGCCGCCGTCCGCGATTAAGAGTTCGACCTTCAAGTTTTCTGAAAGTGCTTGTGACGCAATCGAGTGAAGGGTGCGCTGAATATGCGAGGCTTCATTGAGCGTTGGAATCACAATCGAGATTTTCATTGCAGAACTTAAAAGGAAATTTCGTTTTCAATCACGATTTGAAATCGCCCCTGTTGGTTGAAGGCGAAGTCGAGTCGTGCTGTGGCTTCGTATCCGCCGACCATGACGACGCCGAAGCCGTAGCCATATTTGTTCTTGCTGAAATCGTAGTGCACTTGGCGGAGTCCAAAGCCGACAGAGCGCGAGTTATACCATACATTCCCCGCATCGAGAAATGCCGTCAGAAACATGCCATACTGAAAAATCTGAAATCGCTCGAACGGAATGAAGTCAAATTTTACGGCTTGAAGCGGAATCACTGGATAGCGTAGTTCAACGGTGTTGAGTTGGAGGTTATCGCCTTCTAAAATTCTATCGGTGTAGCCGCGCAAGAGAATGTCGTATCCGAAGAAGAGCCGTTGATGATTTGGCACAGGTTGGTTGAGCGAAAGAATGCTCAAATTGTAGAAGCCGAGCGAGAGGTTGCCGAGAATTTTTCGATAGATGCGAAAGTCCAAGCGCGCGCGAGTAATGTCAATTTTGTTTTGTGAGTTAGGTAATCCGACTTTTGTAAGGCGCGTTGAAAAATAAAGTCCATCGGTCGGGCATTGATTGAAATCCAATCGGCTATGCGTGTAAGTGAAGGAAATTGTTGGAAAAATATCGACGCCATCAGGCGAGACGGTTGCGGAGGGCTGTGCCTGTTTGCTCTCTTCATTAACGCGAAGCGTGGTATAGCCGACGCTCGCGCCGATAAAATCAAATGTAGAAAGTCTATCGCTAATTGAAATCAAGCCGCTGAATGTGCGCTGAATGAACCGAGCCACCTGACCTGTGCGCGTATCGAGCGCAAGGTTGTTGAGGTCGCGCCAAAGAAGCGATGTGCCCAGCCCAATGCGCGTTTCGCTCCACAAATACGGCGTGAAATACGAGAGACGAAAAAACGGATCGAAGCCAACGCCGAAACTCATCGTCAGTCGGTCCTTGTAGCCCGTCAAGTTTGTGTGGAAAACGGCAATCCCCGCATTGACATTCGACATCGTTGGCTTTTTGAACCACTGCGTTAAACTAATGCCGCGCAAATCAAAAATCGGTTGTGGAAAAATAAACCATCGTTCATAAACCTCAACAAAGACGAGCGTGTATGGACGCCCTAATTCATCGGCTTTGCTTTGTCCGAGTTCATAGACTTGCATCAAAATCGTATCCGACGAAGCAATCTGCACAGGCGAAAACGGCATAAATCGCTTCGCCGATACATTCACCAAGTTGAAGAGTTGAAGATTGTAGGTTAATTGTTGCGCAATCGTCAGCGATTGCATCGTGAGCGTATCGCCTTCTTCAAATGGAAACTCTTGACGAATTACAAACCGCTTCGTGTGTTCGTTGCCTGCGATGAAAATCGTGTCGACAACCGTGCCGCATGCGTCAAGGGTTTCTTCTTTGGCGAACATTCTGCCGATGTTGCTTTCTTTGGGCTGTGCAAGAAGTGCAAAGGGAACGGTGAAAATGGCAAAAGTGAAAATCCAAGCAACGCGCATGCCGATTGGGGAAAGGTTATGAAAAGTATCGCTGATGCTCGACCAAAATGCATCGATTCTGAACCACTTCGAGTCCGCTCAAACGGGCTTTTTCTGCCGACGCCTCATGCGTAATTCCAAGTTGTAGCCATATCGCTTTCGCGCCTATCTGAATCGCTTCATCAACAATCGGCGGCACATCGCTCGGCTTGCGAAACACATTGACGATTTCAATCGACGCTTTCACTTCATCGGGCAAACTCGTAAGGCTCGGATAGCACTTCAATCCGAAGACCTGCTCGTGCATTGGATTGACGGGGATAATCGTGTAGCCGGCTTCAAGCATATACTTTGAAACGCTGTGGCTTGGCTTTTCAGGCTTGTCCGAAAGTCCGACGACCGCAATCGTTTTGAAGGTGGAAAGAATTTCAGGAATCGTCATGAGTTAGAAAAAGTTTGTCGTGAGTTGCGCCTTATTTGGCTTCGTTCAACCGCCAATCATAATCCATATACTCGATTTTGAATTCCTTGTTCAAGAGCATGCGCTTGATGTCTTCGTCATCAATGTAACTTGCAAGAAACGCTTCGAGTGAGCCTGCGGACTTTGTGAAATCACCTTGATACCAATCAAAAATTTTGGAGATGTAAATCGTTTTGGATTTCAAATCAATGCGGTTGCGAAGTGTGTCTTTGAGAAACTGCTTCGATTGTTCATCGAGTTGGCGATTGAGCGTTTCAGCCGTGTAGGCTTCGGGACGCAAGACAGGGCAAGATGAAGAGGCACAGTTGACAGCAAAGTGAATCCGCTCTTCTTTGAAGGTTTCGCGCAAAATTTCATGCTCAATTTTATCGAGCGACATTTTCTTTCCGTTGATTGAAAAGAACTCGCGCTTCCACGGGCTATCGCCAATAAACGCCGTGAGTTTCCCCAATGCGCTTAGGTCCGTAATGCTTTTGACTGGATAGTTATCAATGATGAGTTTGAGCGTAAAGGCGTTGTAGGCATTTATCCAAAACGCAATTTTTTCTTCGCGCGTCGGCAAGGCGTCGGGATTGGCTTTGGAGAGCAGGTCTAAATAGGTTTGAAAATCTTTGTCGGATTTGAGGGATTTATAGTCGACTTTATCGCCTTTGACGTGCCGTTTGAGCACGGCAGTGTAAAGGCTGTGGTCGAAAGATTGAGCAGTTGAAGATTCAGTCATGAGCGGCAAGAGAAACATGAGCGTGAGCAGTTTCATAGATGATATTTTGAACTCTTGATTTAACGCTCACGAGTTTAAGCGTCATTAGCGTTTTTTGAAAGGCGTTAGTTTGGCTCTTCGTTGAGTCCCAGAGCTTCGATTTTATCGGCGGCGCGCTCGAGATAGAGCGCAGTGTCTTTGTAGCTCGGCTCTAAGATGCTGAAGAGCGAATAGGCTTTAAGATAATCCTTTCTCTCGAAGGCAACTTTGGCATCGCTATAAACTTTTTCGCGGTCGATTTCGGCTGGCACATCGGAATTATCTTTTCTTTGCAGAGACTTTTTGAGTGCTTGTTGTCGCCGTGCGTCTTGTTGGGCTTTGAGCGCGTTGATTTGCGCAAGGGTGCTGTCGATTTCAGGGCTATACGCAATCAGTTTCAATCGCTCATAAACTTTTTTGGCTTTGACATATTGTTTCTTTTTGAGGTAGGTGTCGCCTGTTGCGCGAATGTCCTGAAGCTGCCTTTCTATTTCTGCATGATTTTGCTCGATAAATTCTTTGGCGACAGTTTGAGAGGAATCGAAGCGGAGCAAGAGTTTGTAGTAGCCTGCGGCATCAGCAAGTTGATTTTTGGCGGCGGCTTCTTGTGCGGCGGTAATGTAGTAAGTAATCACATTTTGCTCGTATTGTTCAAGTTCTTTGAGGTGTTGGGTTGCGAGCGTGTCGCCAAATTCTTTTGCGAGGAATTGGAAATCGTCTTTGGCTTTTTGAAGATGCTCGCGGCTGGTGAGTTGCTTAGCGTCTTGGAACTGTTGAAGCCCGCGTTGGTGCAGGATTTGAATTTTCTCTTCTGTTGAAAAACGTTTTGCCCAGCGCAAATCAAGTTCGGGAGACATTTTTTCAACTGTGGTCGGCTTCGTTGAAGCACATCCAACCGCCGTAAGCGTAATCAGTGCAATAAGCAGTGTTCTCATAACGCTTTGATGGCTTCGGTTTGATACAGCACACGATAAAGGTTCAGCGACGTCTGTTTGCCTTTGAGCGGCAAGGTAAAGGGCTCACTGAAATTGAAGTTCTCTTCTGAAACCTTTTCTTTGACGATGTCGGAAATTAAAATTTCTTGTGCTTTGGCGTTGCTACAAAGACGCGCAGCGGTATTGACCGCATCGCCAATCGCCGTGTAATCCATTCGGTCGTAGCTGCCGATATTTCCCACAACTACAACGCCTGTGTTGATACCGATTCCGATTTGTAAGACTTCAAACACGCTTTCACGTTCGGCAAGGGTTTGCATGGCTTGTTGAATATCAATAGCGGCTTGAATCGCGCGTCGCTCTTTGGCTTCGCCACGAAAAACAGCCATCACTTCGTCGCCAACAAATTTATCAATATCGCCTTGATGCTTCTTGATGATTTCGACTTGCAGGTTCAAAAGTTGATTGAGGTATCGCACCACATCGTCAGGAGAATTTTGCTCGGAAAAGCTTGTAAAGCCTCGAATGTCCGAAAAAAACAGGCATACTTCTTGGCGCGTGCCGCCGAGCATCAATCCGTCAATTTGTGTTTGCCGAATTTGCTCAATGGCTGAACCTGACATATATCGCGACATCAGAAGTCGCTCCTTAACAGCAACCGTCATGTCGTTGAAAGACTGTGTGAGTTCAGCCAGTTCATCACGACCTTTGACGGGCAGTTGATTGAACCTACCAACGGCAACTTCTTTTGTGGCTTTGTTGAGAATTTTAATGCGCTGAATCAAAACCGCTGTCAAAAGGCTAATCGCTAATAAGGAAATTGCAAAGCCAATTAAGCCAATAAGAAGCGTTTGCCCTTGCTTGCGTGCGATGAGCACATTGATGTGGTCGAGCGAAAACACCAATCGGCTGTATCCGAGAAAAATCGTTTTGTTTGCCGTCTTGTATTCGATTTTATCGGTCAAATAAACTTTGTTGTTTTCAACATAGCTCGAGTCACCACATTGTGAGAGGCTTTCCCACAGTTCCGTTTCAACTTCTTTCCCGCTCAAATTTTGTCCATTCTTGTCGCAGTAAGCGTAGTAGCGACGCTTTGCATCGACAAACATAATGACTTCCAAACCATCGACTTCGGCATCAAAAATTTGCTTGATGGTTTCTTGTAGCGCAAGTCTGCCGTTTTCGCCGACCGACATCGATTCTTCGCCGACCGTGTTGACGACCTTGAAAAGCGTTTTGAAGTTTTTATCTGAAAGGTCAATTAAATCTTGCTCTTCGGACTTGAAGATGTTGAAGAGAATGTAGAGCAAAATGGCAAGAAAGATAATCGCAAACGAGATGCTGTATTTTTTTTGGAGCGTCAGTTTCATAAGCCGTTGAATAGACAATGATGAATCGGCATTCAAAATGGTTTCCGAATCCTGAGCCACTGTTAGGGTAGATTTAATTTTTTTTGAGAAGTGCCTAAATATACAGCGTTCAACGTGCAAAAATCGTAAATTTTCAAAACACATTTTTAATTTATCGTCATCAAAAAACCATGCCGATAACCTATTGCTTTACACTCCTGCTTGCATTCTTTCCTGTGATGAACATGGCACAAACCGTGCTTGTCATTCAAGCCAAAGGCACAGTCGAGCGCACGCTCACGCCAAATCAATGGACGGTGGCAAATCGCGCCGATACGCTTCGCTTGGGCGATAAATTGCGAACGGCTCGAAAAGCCATGTCAGTTGTGCGTTTTGAAGATGGAAGCATTCTGCGCATTGGCGAGCGCACCGAAGTTTATTTCATCGTTCCAACCGAAAAAAATGTGCGTGAAGTGAATGTGCTCAAAGGCGCGCTCACTTACGATGTGAAAGCCAATCCGAATGAACCGTTCCGATTCAAATCACCGACCGCCGTGGCGGCAATTAAAGGCACAACTGGCTCATTTACGACCGACGGCAAAGCCACAAACTTTGTTGTTGAAAATAGCGACACCAAAGAAGAAGTCGCGGAGTTTGAAACAGAACGCGGCGAAAGGAAGTCCGTCAGTATTGGCGAAGTCGCTGTGCTTAATCGTTCAGGGAAACTTTCACTCCGACAAATTCTTGAAGAAGAACGTCGCGCCATTCAAAACGAAGTCAACGAAATGCGCCGCGCCGTCGAAGAAGAACTCCGCAAAATTAAAGAAGAAGTCGAGCAAATGCGCCGCGAAACTGAAACCCAACTCAAACGCGATGCCGATAGCCTTAAACAAAACCTTGAGCAGTTGAAGCAAGACCAGCAAAAAGAAGCCGATGATGTCAAACAAGAGATTGACAAAATCAAAGAAGAGATGGAAAAAGAAAAGAACGAGATGCGAAAACTCTTTGACCGATGAACCGCTCCCGACTGCGCAAGCCATTGATGCTGTTTGCATTTTTGACCGCGTGCGTCGTTTGTGTCTTGGGCATCGTTTCTACCGCGTCTCGCTTAAACTTAGAGGCGAAATCGTTTGAAAAAGGCGACGCCCTGCTTTCCATTTGGAACATTCCCATCGAGTCGGAACAGCATCGCCTCTTTCTCTTTCGTCTGATTGACGCCAACCGAATTGAACCTGTAACGGTGGAGCGGATTCGCGAGCGGAAGGTTTACCGTGTAACCTTCGACGGCGACGCGCAAGAAGTGATTCCAACTGTGGTTCGCGATACGCTTACACTTTCGCTCTCGGTGCCAACGGTCAAACGCTTCGGTGGACTTTACTTGCTCGGCGTTGGTGTTTTGTGTGCGGTGTTTTTTTTCGCCGCATTCTTTGTCGAGCGAAAGTCGCCCTCTGACGATAAAACTCTCGCCTTTACGCTTGCCACCCTGCTTTTTAGCGTGATGATTGCAACGGCGCAAACACGCTTTGAGGCGCAACCTCTCTCTCTTGCAAACGCCCTGCATGCCGCATTTCTTTTTTCTTATGCTATTGCGCCTGTTTGTTTTTTTCGTTGGAGTGTTCACTTTCCGAAGCCGACGCCTCGTCGATTAAGTAGTGTCGCTCTTTTTTACGCGCTTATCTTTTGCGCCGCTGTGCTTTGGCTTAATGCACTGCTTGAATTTCAGCAGGCGGTTTTGGAGAAATCGTATTCGGCTTTTCAAAACTATTATGCGGCGTTGAATGGGTGTCGTGTGTTTTTCGCGCTTGTGATGCTCGGCGCATTGTTCAATTTTTCTCGCGCCTATACGCGCCTGCAAGCCGAAGGCGACTTACGTCGACTGCGTTGGACGCTGGTCGGAACAAGCATTGGCACACTGCCTCTCGTCACGCTTTCGCTTTTTCCGCTCGCGCTGTTTGGTGTCGCGCTGATTGCTGATGAACTTGCCGCCGCACTCGCGCTTCCTGCGCCGCTGATGCTTGCAATCGCCATTACTCGTTATCGCTTGCTCGATGCCGATGTGCTGTTCAGCCAAAGTTTTACACTTCTTGCAACGCTCTGTTTGTTGGGAGGGATTTACGCCGCGTGTCTCTTTTTGCTCTCGCAACTTTTTGCCACGACCGAATCTTACTCGCCATATTTAATTGCCGCACTGGCTACGATATTCGTTCTCATCTGCTATGAACCGATGAAAGTTCGCGTTCAAGCCTTCGCCAACACATACATTTTCAAAACGCAATTCAACGCTCAACGCGCCGAAGTTCAACTGAACGCTGAAATCCAAACCGCCACAAGCGAAGAAGACCTCGCCGAAAAACTCGCACATCGACTTTATGCACTTCTTGATGTCTCGTCAGTAGCCATTACCTTTTTCACGCGCGAAGAAAATCGGCTCAAACTTTATGCTGAAAGAAACTTTGTTATTCGCGCACCGCGAAGCCTTGCGTTCTCATCGCCAAATTCAGAGCCAGAGATTATTGCACGCAAAGAGCAAGTCGAGGAAGGCGTTAACCACTGCCCTGCTGATGAATCACGTTTTGAGCGTTGGAAACTTGCGCTTGCTATCCCGATGGTGTCGGAGCGTTGCGTCGTTGGCTATATGTTGCTTGGCGAAAAAAAATCGCAACTTGCCTTCAACGCCGAAGAAGTTCGTTTGCTTCGAAGCGTCGCCACACAAACCGCTACGATTCTCTCGCGCATTCGTCTACAACGCGACCTCGCGCTCAAGAGCGAAGAAGCCCGACGGCTACGCGAAATCTCAGATATGAAATCCTACTTCGTTTCCAGCGTCTCGCACGACCTTCGCACGCCGCTCACCTCCATTAAACTCTTTGCTGAAATGCTTTCTGCCAAAACCGATGACGAAACCGCCAAGAAATACCTCGCGATGATTGAAGGCGAAAGCGAACGACTTTCAAAAATGGTCGCGAACATCTTGCGCTTCGCTAAATCCGAAAAAGGTATAGAAACTTATCACTTCGAAACGCTCAACCTTTCCGCCCTTGCCGATGAAGCCTTGAAGTCGATTGCCTATCAACTCGAATTGGGTGGGTTCAAGGTCAAGACGCGCTTTGACACCGAGCCATTGCTCATTGAAGGCGATAAGCCCTCGCTTTTGCAAGCGATTGAAAACTTGCTTTCAAACGCCATCAAGTATTCGGGAGAATCAAAAGTGATTGAACTTGCAACCTTCACAACACAAACGCACGCCGTTCTTTCTGTGAAAGATTTTGGCATTGGCATTTCAGAAGCCGACCAAGCGCGACTGTTTGAGCCTTTTTTTCGCTCGTCTGACGAACGCGCCAAGCGCATTGGCGGCGCAGGCTTAGGACTCGCGCTCGTCAAAAACACGATGAACGCGCATCACGGCGATGTGCTTGTAAAAAGTCTTGTTGGAAACGGAAGCGAGTTTCAACTTTGCTTTCCGCTTAAAGCGTCTTGAAATCTGAATTTTGAGCTTAACGCTTTTACAATACTTCGTTCTGAATCAGTTGCTTGTAGGTCTCGCGTTTGCGAATCAGTTTGACTTTCTTTCCATCGACCATGACTTCGGCAGGTTTGAGGCGTGCGTTGTAGTTGCTCGACATCACCGCACCGTAAGCCCCTGCTGAAAAAA
>CALGMC010000321.1 GCA_937959145.1 uncultured Chlorobiales bacterium | reverse complement strand
TACGCCAAATGGGTCGAGCACATCTGCAAAGGCGGAACAGGACAATTTGAAGTCCTTTACGCACAATAATGCGCAGTCGCGTTGCTCGCTCGAGAGTTGTTGTTCACATAGCGGAAACGGGTGATGCCGTCCGCACCACAGCGCGATGAAACACTCGCACCAGACATCTGCCCGAAAAAAAGGCGCGTGCACCTGAGAAAAGGGCTTCCCGAAAAAGGGAAAAAGATAATTCGCACGAAGACCGAATGGACGCATTCGGTCTTTTTATTTATATCCGAAATATCGCGCAAGTTTGTATCACACATCAAATTTCCACATTTTTGAGCACGTCCACGCAAACAAGAACTAAAACCATAACAACACTGCTCACATGCCGCACCTCGACCTCTTCAGTTTGCTTGCCATCATTACCGTTGTCAGCGCGATTTTTTCTTACATCAACATTCGCTTCCTCCGACTGCCCAACACGATTGGCTTAATGGCACTTGCGCTCTCGCTCTCGCTTGTCCTCATTGTGCTCGGCAAAGTCAATCCGACCGTTTTGGACTTGGTAACTGGAATTATGAACCGCGTGGATTTTTCGGAAATCGTGTTGGAAGTGATGCTGAGTTTTCTCTTGTTTGCAGGCGCGTTGCACGTCGATATGAACAAACTTTCCGAACAAAAGTGGGTGATTTTTTCGCTTGCAACGGTCGGCGTGGTGCTTTCTACCTTCATTTTAGGCACGCTCTTTTTTTATGCCTGCAAACTCTTCGGCTATCCCGTGCCGTATCTTTACGCCTTGCTTCTGGGCGCGCTCATTTCGCCAACCGACCCGATTGCCGTGCTCGGCATCTTGAAAGAAGCCAAAGTGCCAAAGAACATTGAAATGGCTATTACAGGCGAATCGCTCTTCAACGACGGCGTGGGCGTGGTTGTCTTTCTCTCGATTCTTGAAATCGCGAAGTTCGGCGCAACCGAAGCCACCGTGAGCGATACAGCGATTCTCTTTGCAAAAGAAGTCTTCGGCGGAATCGGACTGGGACTACTCTTTGGGTGGCTTACTTACAAACTGATGAAGTCCATTGACCACTACCAAACCGAAGTCTTGCTCTCGCTCGGGCTGGTGATGGGCATTTACGCGCTTGCGCTTGCGTTGCACTTTTCCGCACCGCTTGCCGTTGTGGCGTGCGGCTTGTTCATTGGCAACACAGGACGAAACCATGCGATGAGCGAACAAACGCTCGTCTATCTCGATAAATTTTGGGAACTCGTTGATGAATTTATGAACGCCGTGCTCTTCGTGTTAATCGGCTTTGAAATTGTGTTGCTCACCTTTATCGGCAAATACTTTTGGCTTGGCATCATTACGATTTTCATTTCGCTCTTGGCGCGTTGGGTTGCTGTTTCAACGCCGCTCTTCGTGCTACGCTCGCGCACGAACTTCATTCCGAAAGTCGACTGGATTCTCACTTGGGGCGGATTGCGCGGCGGAATTTCCATCGCCCTTGCGCTCTCGATTCCTGCCGACATGAATCGCGAAGTGATTTTATCGGTAACTTACATCATTGTGATTTTTTCAATTCTCGTTCAAGGCTTAACGCTTGGTAAATTGGTTAAACGACTAAACCCTGCATGACGCACTTCCGTCTGATAAACCGCTTGCTTTTTATCGGCTTGTTTTGGAGCGTGCTCGTCAGTGAAAGTTGGGCGCAATCCGACACAAGTTTCACGCGCATTGCGGTCAAGCGCGACGACTCTGCAAAAGTACTCTTGCTTCAAGACACGCTCACCCGTCCGCTCGGCGTGCCCGTAACTGTTTTCGGAAGAGAAGTCTTCAAAATTTTTTCGCCGCTTGGCACACTCTCACCTGAAGAGCGCGCGGAGCGAATTAGCAAAGCCATTGAGCAACTTGCCGAAGAAGGCGTAAATGCCGACTCGATTACGATTGTCGATAGCAAGTCGCTCACCATCGTTAGAGTTGAGAATCGCAATGTGCTGACCGTTACTGACGACGACGCACTCGCACAAGAAACCACCCGACAAGCCCTTGCCGAAACCAAAGCCCGCGAACTAAGAAAGTTCTTGATGGAATATCAAGAAGAGATGTCGCTCAAACGCATTCTCATCAATCTTGGCATTGCCGCCGTTGTGCTTGCCGCGCTCTTTGGTTTGTTTGCGCTCATTTCATTTCTAACTGAAATATCTCGAAAATGGATTAAGAAAAACCTGCTCTCGTGGCTTCCGACGCTCAAATTTCGCGACCTCGAAATTCTCACGGCGCGTCAAGCCCTCTTCATTCTAACAGGCACGATTGGAATTATAGGATTTATTCTGAAAGTCATCGCAACTTACATCGCGCTCACCATCATCTTCCAACGCTTCATCTGGACGCGCACTTGGGCAGAAGGCTTGCTCAACTTAGTGCTTACGCCTGCCATCGACTTGCTCAGAAAATTTCTTGATTATATCCCAAGTTTGATTGCCATTGCGGTGATTGTCTTTGTGTTCCGCTTGCTGATTCGCTTTTCGGATTCTGTCTTTGAGCGCATCGCCGAAGGCAAACTCACCTTCGACAATTTCTATGTCGAGTGGGCTGACCCAACGCGCAAAATTGTCAAGTTCGTCCTGATTCTTTTCGCCGTGATTTTGATTTATCCCTACACACCGATTGCGGCATCGACGGCGGCGCAAGGCATTTCGATTTTTGTTGGCGTGCTTTTTTCGCTTGGCTCTACAAGTGCCATCGGCAATGTGATTGCGAGCATTGTGCTCAACTACACGCGCTCATTTCGAATCGGCGATACCGTTAGAATTGGCGACATTACGGGCGATGTGGTCGAGAAAACGGCACTTGTTATGCGCATTCGCACGCGCTACAACGAGGAAGTCTCCATTCCCAACACGACCGTTGTGGGAAGCAATGTGATGAATTTTTCCGAAGCGGCGCGACGCGGCGAAATGCTCATTCTGCACTCGACCGTTAGCATCGGTTATGATGTGCCTTGGCGAACGGTGCATCAATTGCTCATTGAGGCGGCATTAGCAACCGAAGACATCGAGAAAGAACCGCGACCATTCGTTTTTCAACTTTCGCTCAACGACAATTATCCCGTCTATGAAATCAACGCCTACACCAAAAAGCCATCGCTGTGGCTCGATACTTACACGAAATTGCATGCGAACATTCAAGACAAGTTCAACGAAGCGGGGATAGAAATTCTTTCGCCGTCGTATCACGTCAATCGGCTGTCGCAGGAAACGACCATTCCACCGCACTATCGCGAGAAGTCTTACACGCCGCCGCCGATTGACCTTTCCATCAAAAAAACATCGTAACGCTTTGGCTGTGAACAAACCCATTCATGTTTCCATCGTTGGCGCGTCAGGCTATTCGGGCGCGGAACTCGTGCGCTTCTTGATAAAACATCAAGGCGTGCATATCGACAAACTCTTTGCGCAAGCCTCAGCAGGAAAATCGCTTGCCGACCTTTATCCCGAGTTTCGCAATCGCTTTGAAAAAACGTTTGAACCCTATCGCCTTGAAGCCGCGTGCGAGAGCGAATGCGTGTTCCTTGCGCTTCCGTCAGGCGAAGCGATGAACCTTGTGCCGTCACTTCTTGCGCAAGGTAAAACGGTGATTGATTTAGGCGGCGATTTTCGTTTGAAGAAGGTTGAAGAATACAAGCAATTCTACAAGCACGAACACACGGCGGCGCATCTTTTGCCAACCGCCGTTTATGGCTTAGCCGAGTGGAACGCATCACAAATCAAATCGGCAAAACTTGTCGCCAATCCCGGCTGTTATCCGACGAGTGCGCTCTTGCCGCTTTTGCCGTTGCTCAAAGAGCGATTGATTTCTCCGTCAAGCATTGTGATTACTGCCATGTCAGGCGTTTCAGGCGCAGGACGCAAAGCCGACCTTTCGCTCTCGTTTGTGGAAGTTCATGATTCCGTCAAAGCCTACAAAGTCGCCGAGCATCAACACCTGCCTGAAATTGCGCAAACGCTTGAAGTGCTAACAGAGCAAACCGTGTCGCTTTCGTTTGTGCCGCATTTAATTCCAATTTCGCGCGGCATTTACACCACCATTCACGCCACGCTTTCAGACGGCACAACCGAAGAAAAAATTTTTCAGGTATATGAACGCTATTACAAGCAAAAGCCGTTTGTGCGATATTCCCACGAGTTCATTCCCGAACTAAAAGGCGTGGTCAATACAAATTTTTGCGACATTGGTTTTCGCATTTCAACGGCGACTAACCAAGTCATTTTGTGCGCGGCGATTGATAACCTCGTGAAAGGCGCGGCGGGACAAGCAATTCAAAATTTTAACTTAATCTACGGCTTCAACGAAACGGAATCACTGCTGTGATATGATGAAACACTTTACCCACATTTCAGGTGCGATTTGCGCGCCCAAAGGCTTCAAGGCAAGTGCTGTGCAAGTGCCCATTCGCAAACTCAAAAAAGACCTTGCGCTCATTTATTCCGAAACGCCTGCAACTGTGGCGGGCGTCTTCACGCGCAATCGCGCCGCCGCCGCGCCGATTGAAGTCTGTAAGGCGCAACTCAAAAGAAGCACAACTTGCTCGGCGATTATTGTCAATTCGGGCAACGCCAACGCATGCACGGGCGAAAAAGGCTTGCAAGATGCATGGGCAATGGTGCGCAAGACGGCTGAATCGCTCGGCGTGCCTGAATCGCAAGTGATGGTTGCTTCTACGGGCGTGATTGGTCAGCCCTTGCCGATTGAGAGCATCTTGGCAGTGATTCCGCGCCTTGCGCTCTTGCTTTCAGAAGACGGCGCAAGCGATGTCGCCGAAGCCATTATGACCACAGACCTTGCCAAAAAAGAATGTGCGATTGAATTCGAATTGGGCGGAAAACTTGTTCGCATCGGTGCAGTCGCCAAAGGCTCGGGCATGATTGCGCCAAACATGGCAACGATGCTTGCCTTCGTTACAACCGATGTCGCCATTTCGCAACCGTTGCTTCAACAAGCGTTGAGCGTGGCGAATCAAAAGTCATTTAACCGAATCAGCGTCGATGGCGACGAAAGCACCAACGATATGGCAATGGTGCTCGCTAACGGACTCGCCGCAAATACGCCGATTGCCGAAAACAGCGATGAATACACGCAGTTTCAACGTGCTTTGGAATATGTGCTGACGGAACTTGCTAAAATGATTGTGCGCGACGGCGAAGGCGCAACGAAGTTTGTTGAAATTACTGTTTGCGGCGCACGCACCGAACATGATGCCGAAGTGATGGCGCGAACCGTCTCCAATTCAAGCCTCGTCAAAACCGCACTGCACGGCGAAGACGCCAACTGGGGCAGAATCCTTGCCGCGCTCGGCTACTCGCGCATTGAGTTCCTTCCTGAAAAAGTCGAAATCAAGTTCGGCGATGTGCCCATTCTCAATCAAAATTTTGAAATCGTTTTAGATGAAGCCAAAGCCAAAGCCGAACTCTCAAAGCACGATGTGCGTGTCAATATCAACTTGAACTTGGGAAATGCCTCTGCCACATTTTGGACGTGCGACCTTTCAGAAAAATATGTGGAAATCAACGGCAGTTACCGCTCGTGAAAGTTGCCTTAATTTTTAAGCAAAACCGTTTGCCTCGCCGTCAAAATTAAGCCTCATCAAAAGATTTTCGGGGAATTGCAAAAAAATTTTATGCAAACTCTTGCATAATTATGCAACAACGTGCATAATTGCATTGTAACAAATTTTGAATGTGTTCAAAGTCCGATGTTCGTTCATCGGGCTTTTTCTTTCTGTAAAAATCTATCTGTAAAAAACCGTTCAACCGAATTACAAATGCAAACAGAATATCTCGTCAGCACAGAAAAATCACTGCTCGACCTTGATGTGATTCACGGGTTTCTGACAAACTGCCATTGGGCAAAGGGCATTTCGCGCGAACTCGTCGAGAAGTCGATTCAACATTCACTTTGCTTCGGCGTGTATGAAGTATCGCAAGGGGTGAGAAAGCAGATTGGCTTTGCGCGTGTGATTTCGGACTTTGCCACATTTGCCTATCTCTCCGATGTCTTTGTGCTCGAGTCGCATCGTGGCAACGATTTATCCAAACGCTTGCTCTCTGAAATTATGAAGCACCCTGACCTGCAAGGGCTTCGCCGCTGGATGCTCGTTACAACCAATGCGCACGGGCTTTACGAACAATTTGGATTTTCTGCGCCGCATAACCCTGAAAAGATTATGGAAATTTTCGTGCCGAACCTTTACGAAAAACAAGCAGAGTTGCTTGGCTCACTTGAGTCTGAACAAAACTTAAACGCGCTCGTTTCTCAATGACAAAAGAAGAAGTGCTCATAGAAGCCTTGCCATATATCCAAACCTACGAAGGCAAAACGTTCGTCATCAAATTTGGCGGCGCGGTGATGGTCGACGAGAACTTGAAGCAGACCTTCGCCAAAGATGTAACGATGCTCAAAAAATTGGGCATTCACATCGTCGTCGTTCATGGCGGGGGCAAAGAAATCACCAAAATTGCCGATGCCTTCGGCGTTGAAACGAAGTTCATCAACGGACTGCGATACACGGACGAAAAAATGCTCGAAGCGGTTTTGATGGGCTTGTGTTCGCTCAATAAGGAAGTCGCAGGGTTAATCACAAAAAACAGCGGCAACGCGATTGGGCTTTGCGGCACCGATGCAGGTTTGATTAAAGCCAAGCCCATTCAAAGCGAAGTGGATTTAGGTTTTGTCGGCGATGTCGTGGGCGTCAACACGTCGCTCCTTGAACTGCTCGTCAAGCATGAAATGATTCCGGTTGTTGCGCCGATTGGCATGGGCGAGCGCGGCGAACTCTACAACATCAATGCCGATACAGTTGCGGCGGCGATTGCCATTGCGCTCAAAGCCGAAAAACTTGTTTATCTCTCCGACATTGAAGGCGTGATGGTTGACGGTGCGCGCGTTCCCTCGCTCAACAAAACGCAAGCCGACGCGCTCATTGCCGAAGGCAAAATTTATGGCGGCATGATTCCCAAAGTGCAATCGGCGTTCGAGGCGATTCAATCGGGCGTCAAGAAAGTGCACTTCATTGATGGCAGAATCAAACATTCGCTCTTGCTCGAGGTCTTTACCAGCGATGGTGTTGGCACAGAAATCACCGATGAAACCGAAGTCGCGCGTTTCATCGCACACGCTATTGAAAGTGAGCACAACGGAAAAAATTAACTCAACCACAAAAACGCGAAGACACACATGAAAGACTTTCTCTCGATTTTGGATTTCACGACCGAAGAAATTTTTGACCTTTTCGACCTTGCCGACAAACTCAAATACGACAGTTCAAAGCCACTGGCGGGCAAGACGGTTGCCATGATTTTTCAGAAGCCGTCGCTCCGAACGCGCGTCTCGTTTGAGGTTGGCGTGGTGCAACTTGGTGGTCATCCGATTAGCCTTGCGCAAGAATCGATTGGGCTTGGCAAGCGCGAAAGCGTCGCCGATGTGGCGCGGGTGCTCTCACGATACAATGATATGATTGTCGCTCGCGTCTTCGAGCATGAAATTCTCACCGAAATGGCGCACCACGCCAGCGTGCCAGTCATTAACGCACTTTCAGACCTTTCACACCCGTGTCAAGTGTTAGCCGATGCTTATACCTTGCGCCAACACGGCAAACTCTTTGACGGCGTGAAAGTTGTTTTCGTGGGCGATGGAAACAATGTGGCGTATTCGTGGCTTGAATTAGCGATGCGCCTGCCGATTCACTTTGTTTTGGCGTCGCCAAAAGGCTACGAGCCGAATCGCGATATGCTACACAAGGTCCAAACAAGCGGCGTTGGCAAAGTTGAACTCGTTCACAATCCACAAGCGGCAGTGTGGGACGCCGATGTCGTCTATGGCGATGTCTGGACAAGCATGGGGCAAGAAGCCGACAACGAGAAGCGCAAGAAAGATTTCGCGCCGTATCAAATCAATTCAGAGTTGATGGGCTACGCCAAGCCTGATGCGATTTTCATGCACTGCTTGCCCGCGCATCGCGGCGAAGAAGTAACCGACGACGTCATCGACTCGCCTCAATCCGTCGTCTTTGACGAAGCCGAAAATCGACTTCACATTCAAAAAGCGATTATGACCAAACTCGTTGAGCATCACTATGCTCCCGTATTTTCTTCAACACCAAAAGCACAGACAAAAGCCAAAAAGAAACGATGAATGTATGTTTGATTTTGTTTCAACTGCTCATCACCGTCGAGACAAAACCAAGCGAACCCTTAAACCAAGTTTGGATAGCCATGGGAAAAGCAGAACGTCAGTTAGCCATTAAGGAGATTATCACGACAAAAGAAATTGCAAGTCAAGAAGA
>CALGMC010000320.1 GCA_937959145.1 uncultured Chlorobiales bacterium | reverse complement strand
GCCGCCGAACACACTTGTGGCATGATTCTTTCCGTTGCCCGCCTGATTCCACAAGCCCATGCGGAAACGAAGCGCGGCATTTGGGATAAAAAGAAATGGCTTGGGCGCGAACTTGACGGGAAAACGCTTGCTGTGATTGGTCTCGGTAAAATCGGTCGTGAAGTCGCGCTGCGTATGCAAGCCTTCGGCATGAACATAGTTGGATATGACCCGATGCTTCCGGCGGAAGTTGCGGCAAAATCGGGCATTGTGCTCTTGCCGCTCGAGGAAAATTTTCGACAAGCTGATTTCATTACCATTCACACGCCGCTTAATGAAGCCACTCGCAATCTCATCTCGGCAAAGACCATTGCGCTGATGAAAGATGGGGTTCGAATTGTCAATTGCGCACGCGGCGGAATTATTCATGAAGCAGATTTAGCCGAAGCCTTGAAGTCGGGCAAAGTTGCCGCCGCCGCCCTCGATGTTTTTGATGTCGAACCGATTACGCCTGAAAATCCTCTCTTGAACTGCGAGAATGCAATTTTAACCCCACACATCGCCGCCTCGACGGTAGAAGCACAAGAAAAAGTCGCGATACAAATTGCCGAGCAAATCGTTGAGTGGAAGAACACCCATAAACTCATTGGTGCAGTCAATGCGTCTGTTGCCGAACTCGCTCAACATAGCGATGTTCAAGCGTTCCTTTTGCTTGCCAAAAAACTTGGTAGTATGCAAGCCAAATTGCTCGAGGGAAACCCGAAATCGTTTTGTGTAACGTATTCGGGAGATTTTTTACGCAAGTTCGGTGAGGCTATCACTGCCGCCGCTTTGAAAGGCTACCTTTCAGCGATGGAATCTGATGGTGTCAATTACATCAATGTGTTCTCGAGAGCGCAAGATATGGGGCTTCATGTTGAACAGCATCGCGAAAAGGAAAATCCAAACTACACCAGCCTTGTTCGCGTCGATTACGAGACGGATATGGGCAAGCGGACGCTGAGCGGCATTGTGCTTGGCAACAAAGACCCGCGTATCGTGCAGGTTGATACATTTGATTGCGAGTTCAAACCCGAGGGCACGATTTTGATTTACACCAACGACGACAAACCGGGCGTGCTTTCAAATGTTGTTTCCGCGCTTCATCATGGACATATCAACATTGCCAACGTCTCGCTGTCGCGCAACGAAGAAAAAACTATGGCACTCACACTCGTCGGCATCGACGGCGATTTAGACGCCGCTACGCTTGAGCAAATTGCGAAAGTCGAAGGCGTCTATAACCCGCGCCTGCTAAAGATATGAGCAAGTTTCCATCATCATCATGCACCGTTTTTTTTTAATCATTTTACTTTTCAACGCTACTGCTGTGAGCGCGCAATCATCTACATCGTCTCGCCTTCGTCCGTTACCCGACTTTGATTTTGAAGGGCATCGCGGCGCACGCGGACTTCTGCCTGAAAATACGATTCCCGCGTTTCTGAAAGCTTTGGAACTTGGCGTAACGACGCTTGAAATGGACGTCGTGATTACCAAAGACCACCAAGTTGTGCTTTCTCACGAGCCTTATCTTTCAAGTGAAATTTGCTCTAAGCCCGACGGAACGGCGATTTCCCCAAGCGAAGAAAAAGCCTCCAACATTTATATGATGACCTTTGCCGAACTCTCGCGCTACGACTGCGGCAAACGCGGTCATGCTCGTTTCCCACAGCAACAGCCGCAACCAGCAACCAAGCCGCTCTTGCGCGACGTGATTCACTCCGTTGAGAAAGTCTGTCAAGAGCGTGGGTTACCTCCCGTCTTCTACAACATTGAAACCAAATCCACCCCCGCAGGCGACGGCGTTTTTCACCCTCGCCCCTCCGAATTTGCTCGACTCGTTTATGAAGAAGTTAAACAGAACGGGGTCTTGGATAGAACCATCTTTCAATCGTTTGATGAACGCACCCTCGAGTCGCTTCATGCCCTCGATAGCGACCTCTACTTTTGCTTGCTTGTAGAAAACTCCGACGGGCTTGAAAAAAATCTCGCCCGCCTTTCGTTCCAACCACAGATTTACAGTCCCTACTATAAACTCGTTTCGCCCGAACTTGTCAGAGACGTGCGACGCAGAGGCATGAAGCTCATCGTATGGACGGTCAACACGCTTGAAGAGATGAAACACTTGAAAGCGATGGGCGTCGACGGCATTATTACCGATTATCCCAACTTGAAGTCGGCTTTGGTTTCAGAATAAACTCCGAGAGGAATCTTCTGCTCGACTTTTTCAAATTCTCTCGAAGTTCGTTACTTTTGCGTTTGCATTTTTGCCCAGATGGCGGAATTGGTAGACGCACTCGTTTCAGGTGCGAGCGCCGCGAGGCATAGGAGTTCGAGTCTCCTTCTGGGCACAACATTTAAATCGCTGACATGACGCAACTTTCAGACCTTCTCGATACCCATCGGAAATATGATTATGCTTCATCTTGATGCGCGTCTTCAATGCATCTTTGGTTTATGCCAAAGGTGCATTTTTGTTTTGAGCATATTTTTTCAACTTCAACGACCTTTTCACAGTGCAACACGATAAAATGCGCCTCCTTGTTCGCCTTCAACGCTTGGATAGCGAACTTTTTGAAGTGCTAAGCGAGCAGCGCGGCTTGCCCGAAGAAATCAACGACCTCAAAAGTCAGGCAACTGCTTACACCTCTATTCTGAACGCTCGCAAAAAAAAGCATGACGAAAGCGAGGTTCAAAAGCGACTTCTCGCCGCTGAAATCCAAGCCTCGCAAGAGAAAATTAAAAAGTATAAAGACGCCCAAACCACTGCGCGTAACAACAAAGAATATGACGCGCTCTCCAAACAAATTGAGTTCGAGGAACTTGAAATCAAGAAGGCTGAATCTAAAATCAAAGCCATTGATGAAGAACACCAACGCCAACTCGACCTTGAAGCCAAAGGCAAGGCTCTTCTCGATGAAAATAATTTCGATGAAGTAACAGACGAGATGATGCCGACCGAGTATTTGCGAACACGCATCAAATCGATTGAGTCCGAAATCGAGGAAAAATCGAGCGAACTGACCGCCATCATCAACGAAACTCAATCCGAGATTGACGCGCTGAACGAAAAAATCAAAGCGCAACGCGCACTCATTTTGCAACTCGATAAACACGCGCTCTCTAACTTCGATGCCTTGCGCAGTGGCGGAATCCAAAACGTCGTCGTCAAATTCGCTCGCGGCGCATGCGGCGGCTGTAACTCGCGCGTGCCCGCCAGCAAACACGCGACGATTCATCAAGGTGGGTTTTACACGTGCGAAGCATGCGGACGAATTGTTGTTCACGAGCGTTTCTTTGAAGAAGCCATCAACGATTGATTAACGCCGCATCTTTTTGCTCAAACTTTGATGAACGATGAAAAAAATTCTGCTCCTCTTCATATTGTTTTGTGGCTGTCAGAGCGGCGAGATTAGATTGAGCGAAGATGATGAGCGTTTCGCCGCACTTTACGCCGATATTCTTTTGGTTCATGTCGATTACGAGCGCGTCAGCGAACGCGGCAAAACTTTCGCCAAACTTGATTCTCTCCAAAAAATATTTTCCCTTCATCACACTTCTTCCGAACAGTTCAACGCACAATTCAGCCAATACCAAAACGACCCCGCACGATGGCTTAAAGTTCAAGACCGCGCACTCTCAATGCTGGACAAGCGGCGTGAGTTGAGTAATCAAGAGATAAGCCCTCCGCTGAAAAGTTCCTTTAATTTGAACGATGACGAATGAGTAAGCGAATTAAGCGCGTCGGTGTTACGGGTGGAATCGGGACAGGTAAAACTACCGTCTGCAACTTTCTTCGTGCACTCGGCTGTGAAATTTTTTCCGCCGATAACGAAGCCAAACGCTTGCAGGAAACTGACCCCGATGTCGTTGCAGGTATCAAGAAAATTTTTGGCGATACGATTTACGATAACATGCTCCCCAATCGCAAACGCATTGCCGAAATTATTTTTCACGACGAAAAAAAACTTTCTGAACTCAACGCGCTCATTCATCCAAAAGTCTTTCGTGCCTTTGATGAAGCGGCAAAGCGCGCCGAAGCCGCAGGCAAACAGATGATTGCCAAAGAAGCGGCGATTTTGTTTGAATCGGGTGGAGAGAAAGGCTTAGATGCGGTGCTCGTTGTCGCCGCTGACTTGGACATACGCATGGCTCGCTTAAAGGCACGCGGACTTTCAGAAGCGGATATTCACGCTCGAATGTCGCGCCAATTCTCACAAGACGAATTGCTCAAACGTGCTGACCTTGTTGTGTGGAACAATCACTCGCTCGACTTGCTTGAAGCCGAAACGAAACGCGCTTATCTTGAACTTCTTGTTCTTCCTTTTCGCAACACTTAAAGCAATGTTGTTTATTCACATATTTTCCTTTTGCATCCAAACTTTACTATATCGATTTATGAAACTTCTCACGCTTGTTTCTTTCGCTCTGCTCTCACTTCTTTTGGCTTGCACCGAGCCACAAAAGACCTCTCAACAGCAAGAGCGCGTCAGCAATTTTGCTTCGCCGAATACGCTTTACGCGCAGAACAAACTCGATGACGTCTCAAACTCTCGTCGCAACGCCATCACCAATGCGGTTGCTATCGCAAGCCCTGCCGTCGTTGGAATTAATGTCACCGAAATTCGCGAGTTCCAATACTACGACCCTTTCGCCGACCCTTTCTTCGATTACTTCTTCGGCGGCAGACGCAGGCAGTCGCCCAAAATGCAACAAGAAGTGAAAAGTTTGGGTTCAGGATTTCTGATTTCTTCGGACGGCTACGTGATTTCAAATTCACACGTCATCGGCAACGCCTCGAAAGTTGTGGTTACCTTGACCGACGGCACAAAACACGATGCGAAAATCATCGGCACTGACGACCTGACCGACGTCGCGCTTCTCAAAATCGACGGCAATAATTTTCCCTATCTCAAACTTGGAAATTCGGACGATGTGATTGTTGGCGAATGGGCGATTGCGCTTGGCAATCCGTTTGGACTTTTCGACATCAACGATAAACCAACCGTAACCGTCGGCGTGATTAGTTCGGTTGGATTAAACTTTCCTAACCTTGACGGACGCTCATATCGCGGCATGATTCAAACCGATGCGGCAATCAACAGTGGCAATTCGGGCGGCGCGCTCGTCAACGCCAATGCGGAAGTTATCGGTGTGAACACGTTTATTTACACAGGCGGCGGGCAAGGCAATATCGGCATTGGCTTCGCGATTCCGATTAATCGCGTTAAACAAATCACCGACGAACTGCGTCGCTTCGGCAAAATTGACCGCTCGTTCAAAACGGGCATTTCCGTTCAAGGCTTGAATCGCGGGCTGGCGCGCTACTTCGGCGTGAGCGAAGAGATGTCAGGCGTCGTGATTACGAACATCGAAAAACGCTCCGCAGGTGAAAAAGCCGGGTTGAAAATCGGCGACATCATCGTCGA
Organism: uncultured Chlorobiales bacterium; assembly: GCA_937959145.1. Classification (GTDB taxonomy): domain Bacteria; phylum Bacteroidota; class Chlorobiia; order Chlorobiales; family Thermochlorobacteraceae; genus JANWWM01. The sequence goes on along the minus strand of CALGMC010000320.1, from coordinate 4,834 downwards.
AGCCAACGGCGTTGCCATTTCTACCGAACAAGATTTAATCAACACCGTGCGCGAAATGCGCGCGGGCGATATTCTTCGCCTCAAAATCTTCCGAGACCGTCGCTACATTACTGCCGAAGTCAAACTCGAGAAAACCTGATTTGATGATGCTGAAAACGAGCCTCACCATTTCAGAATTAGAAGCGAATATCGCCGATGCAACTTCATCACCCGAAAAAATTTCGCTTCTGCTTGCGCTGGCGTGGAAATTGAAAGATTCAGAACCGCATTATGCGCGCACCCTTTGCGATGAGGCTCTTCATCTCCTTGCTGGATTCCCCTCGCCACGCGATTACGCCATTGCTCATCTTATTCTTTGCGTTGCAAACTGGCGGCTCAATTTGTATGGGGACGCCATTCGCTTCGGAAGTCAGAGCCTTTCTCAATTTGAATCCATTCACGACACACTTGGCATCGCTCACGCCTGCCAAAACATTGCCATTTGTCATTACTTTCTTGGTGATTACGAGCGCGCGCTTTTCTTCTACAACAAAAGCCTACACTCTTTTACTGAAATCAACAACATTGACGGCATTGCGAACACGCTGAACAACATCGGCATTATTTATCATCGGTTTGGAAATTTGGAAGAAGGGCTTGCGCACTTTAAGAAAAGCCTTGAGATTCAGCAGAAAAGTGCTTCGGCAGAAATTGCGGCGACAACGAACATCGGCATCATCTATAAAGATTTGCATGACCGTCCAACGGCAATCGCCTATTATGAAAAGGCACTTGCTCTCTGCGAAGAATATCATGATTTGCCGCGCAAGGGTGCTGTGCTTCACAACTTGGGCATGATTTACGCCGATATGCAGGAGTATGATAAAGCCTTTGCCTATATGCAAAGTAGCCTTTCAATTTTTACAAGCATCGGCGACCGCTATGGCGAAGGGCTCGTTTTTCTTAGTCTGGGACGCGCATTTTCGCGACGCTATGCTTCACGCGATTAGCCTTTGAGGGTGAGTTGCGGATACAAAGTTTCATCAAGGTCTACTTCCATTCGGAGCAATGCAGCGGCAAAGGTTTTTCCTTGTGCATCAAGTTTGAGCGACTTTGTGCCGCCGCCGCCAAGTGCGTTGTGTAAGAGAAAGTTTAACGCGCCGATGTTCGGTAACTCATAGCGTTCGACTTTTCCAAGCACCATTTCGCCGAAGTAGTTTTTGACGCGCTCTGCCGTTAGTTCTGCTCTTAAAATCTCATAGTATTCAGGCTTGCGAGCAATAATGCCGACATTGACGCTGTCGCCTTTGTCTCCACTTCTGCCGTGCGCGAGCGAAAAGAGTTGAAGTTTCATCAGTGAGTTTTCTTGTTTGAAAGTTTCTTGTTTGAAAGTTTTTTGTTTGCAAGTTAGTTGCGCAAAATATATTGAACTTTTTCGGGCGAGAGTCGACGCAGTTCTAATCCTCTTGGGTATTTCACCATTGGCACAATGTAGCCTGTTGTATCGTTCAAAAGTTTTTCGCCATCAATGATAACTGAAAGGCTTTCGGCTCGCACTTTCGCTAATTCGCTGACAGAACCGCTTAGCGTTAATCTCACGCGACTTGGAATGAGTGTTACATAAACAGGTCGCTTTGATTTAATAAGCGCGATAGGCACGTCCGAAAACTCGCTTTCTGAAAGTTGCTCCGCTACCCCGCTTACCTTGACTTTGCTTACACTTCGCGTTACCACTTCTTTCAAAGTATCGTCAAGCGGCACTTCAAGTTGGAACTCGTTGGCAAGTTCTTGCTTGTTTGGAACGATTGCTTTCCAAAATGTAATCGGCTCGACAATACTGCGCGCGCCTGATACCGTCAGGCTCTCCGGCTGAATCTGAATGTTCGGACGAATCACGAAGCCAGATTGCGGAATCAGTGGCGTCGCCAAGCGAATCGGCACGCGCTTTGTAATTTTTTCATCGAGAACCAAATCCAACACCTCTGGCTCAACTTCCAATACTTTCATTCCTTCGGGAAATGGCTTGATGTATTGTGTCGCTTTTGCCCGCGTTTCAATCTCTAAATAATCTTTCTGCACTTCGTTGCTCAAATCGACAACCCACTCTGTTTGTCCCAAGTAAAGCGAAAGAATTTTCCACCCTTCCGACTCGAGTTTAACCTCGATGCGCTTGGGATAGTCGCCCTTGACGGTTCGCGTCGCATTTTCAGTTTTCAGCACAACAGGAAGCGAAACGGCGGCAGTGTATCGCTTCGTCATTGCGACAAAAAACCAAATCAGCACCGCAAAAAACAGCGACCCCATAATCGCCGGAATCCGCCTTAAAAACGGCAGTATGTGAAATATTGATGTTTGCGTTGCCACGCTTTCAAGTGAATCTGCTTTTGAAAAGATACGGCTTTTCAACGGACTATGAGATTGCGTTTCAGGGCGCAGCACGCCAAGCCGTGTTGTGTATCATTATGTTATATTCCTCACTGAAACGTCATTTTCTTCTTTGCGCACTCGTTGCCATTGCTCTTGGTCGCACATAGTCGGGTCTGTCAATTAAACTCATTCAACCGTGCCAACACTACCGAATGCGCCCCTTTTAGAAGCGATTTTCGAGCTTTACTGGGGAAAACGCATCATTCAAAATCAGATGATTCAATTTCAGTTCTCTCAAAGGGAAATTGATTCCTTCATTGGTCGGTTCAGCAGTAGTGCTGAAAAAGTAGGTTTCGGATTTGAAGAGTCTCTCACACCGAACCAGCCGAAACTTCCACACTTGATTTCGAATCGTTTCCGAAGTGAAGCCAATGCTTATCCCTGCTATCAAATTGGTTTAGGTATTCTTACCGTTAATCAGATTAACGCTGGGTATAGTTGGAACAACTTCAAAGACGCCATCTTGAATGGTTTGCGAATTTTAGACGACAGCCACCCCGATAAATTGAAAAACCTTCCGATGTTTTTAATCAAATTGCGCTATCTTGATATATTCAAATCGTCATTAGACCCCGTAACTTTCTTTAAGCAAAACATGACGATTGAGTTTTCCTTACCCAATCGTCTTCTTCAACACGAGTTTCTCACAAATGTTCTCGTGGATTCCGTCGTTGCATTCAGCGTTCAATCCTCAAAACCAAAAGGCATTCTTTCCATCACCATACAAAGAAACAATCAAACTCATGATGGAGAGTATGTCATGGATACGACACTTTCTTCATCGTTGAACGATTTTTGCTTATCTGAAATTAGCGATATTGCGACATGGCTTGAGGACGCACACTTGATTCAAAAACACGCATTCGAAACCATCATCAGTCCAACCTTCCAAAAAACATTTCAATAAATATGACGCTCTTCGTCTTTGACATTCCGCAACCGATACCTTCTGTGTCGCCAATTTCTGAAGAACACCTCTTCATTCGCAAAAATACCACCTCACTTTTACCACAACTTGTATCGCTTAGCGAGCACGCAAAGCAAACGCTTGGTAGCATCGGCATTGAACGATTCAACGAGTTCAGCCAATATCAAAAAGGATGGAAAGATGGCTATGAACTCGGCGAACCGCTTTCCTACGATTCACTTCAAACGATGGAACGCTTTCTCAAGCAGTTTAAGCGTTTCGCCAATCTTCCGCCAAGCCTTTTCTTTTCCACATCAGGCAACTTACAACTTGCTTGGAAAACTCACGGCGGAAAGATGATTGAGTTAGAGTTCATGCCGAACGGCATTGCCGCACTTTTGCCCAACGACGATGAATCACGATTTTTTTCAGATGAACATCTCATCGAGTTGATTGAGGAACTTGAATCCGTCGTCTAAATCGCACATACATGCCCCGAAATCTCTGCGACGATAGCGAACATATCTTGAGAGCAATTACCTCTGATGAAGCCTCTCAGCAACCCGACGGAACACTCTTTATAAAGCCCTCTGCTTTTGAAGGCGCAAATCTCTCCGTGAGCCGTTTATCCGTTCTCTCACTTGAAAAAATCTTTGAAATCTTTTTGAGCCAAGTTCAAAATACAACCCGACAACCGCCTCGTTTGCTCAAATGTGGCGTTGAGTTGGAAGTCGGTAAGCTAAAGGATATGTGCTTGAACTACCAAGACCGCCCAACAGAGGTTCAGGTTGAAATTGACCCGATTCCCGATAACCCTGCGCACGCGGAAATTGTCGTAACAAATCAAAATGGAAAAATCTCCAAAGGATTATCTCGAGCAATCGTGGCATTTATTGAATGCCATCACCTTATCCGAAATCTTCCTGATATGAATTAGCATAAACGCTCCTATCTGAACAATTCAATCACACTTGTTTTTTCCCCGAACAATTCCCCTCGCCCACTGTTTGCAAGCGAGGGATTTTCGTTCAACCATTCTACAACCCTGCGCGCAAGGCAATTACAAAATTTCTCCCTAACGCCACAAGTCCCGAACTATACGGACGATAGCGCGCATCCGTCAAGTTCTCTACGCCCGCCGTAATCGTGAAATTCTCTTCAAAGCGATACAAGGCTTTAAGATTGAGCGTCAGCCACGCGGGCGAAAAGGGATTGCCGTTTTCATCTTTGGCGTAAATCTGCGGTTTGAGCCGCTCTTCGACGTTCAAGTTTTCAAAACTTACTTCGCCGCTATACATCGCATAAACTTGTAAGTCCAATTTGCGGCTCGTGTATGTGAGTCGCGTTACGCCAAACCAAGGCGCGGCATGACGCGCGCGGCTCTTTGTGCCATCGTCCATTTCTTCGTTGCCAATTTGATAATTGAATCGCGACGAAAGTCCAAAGCCTGCGGGCAGTTTCAACTCAACGCCGGCTTGAACGCCATAAACATCGGCAAACGCCGCGTTTTGAATCGCTTGA
>CALGMC010000319.1 GCA_937959145.1 uncultured Chlorobiales bacterium | reverse complement strand
CGAAGCCTACGACGGCGTGTCGCTTATCATCGCTTACTCGCACTGCATTGCGCACGGCATTGACATGCACGACGCGCTACATCATCAAAAATCAATGGTTGATTCAGGACAATGGCTCTTGTATCGCTACAATCCTGAACTGATTGCAAAAGGCGAAAATCCGCTGAAGCTCGATAGCAAGCCGCCGAAAGCATCGGTAAAATCGTTCTTGGAATCCGAAAATCGATTCAAGCAGTTGGAAAAACTGCACCCCGACGAAGCCGAAAAACTTTTCGCCGAAGCCCAGCACGACGCCGATATGCGCTATCATCTCTACGAATTTTTAGCCTCACGAAAATTCAGCGAGAAGTAAAGTCGCCTTGATGGTGAAATCTTGATGGTGAACTATCGGACGGGGTTTCTTTCTCACGAGAGAGACCTCGTCTTTTTTTGATTCGTGGGAAATAAGTTGCTTTTGAGAAGAAAACTCTCTATGTTTAACCGCTCATCGCCGCCTATTGCACAGCCTTAACTTTCTTGAAGATGTTAAAAATGGAAGCGTTGCAAGAACGGGACGCATTGTTCTCAGCAGTATTTGATGAATCGGCAGATGCAATTTTCCTTGTCGATGTGCGCAACGAAACAATTCACGACTGCAACCGCCGTGCTGTCGAACTCTTTGAAGTTCCCTCGAAAGCCCATTTGATTGGAAAAACCATTTCAGCGTTTCAGAACGACCCATCGCCCACCGAACTGATTGAACAAGACCGCCTACGCTTGACACAAGGCGAAACCGTTACGCACGAACATACCTACAAAACCTATAAAGGCGTTGCGTTTTTAGGCAACATTGCAACAAAGCAACTCAAAGTCGGCGGCGAGGTCATCAACCTTGTTCGCATTACGGATATTACGCGCTACAAACGTGCCGAAGAAGCACGCAAAGAAAGCGAACTGCGCTACAAAGAGCTCATTATCAACGCTAACGATATTGTTTTTCTGACCGATAAAAACGGAAACTTCACTTATGTTAATCCTGTGGGGTTGCGCATTTCGGGATATGACCGAGAAGAAATTATCGGCAAACATTTCACCGACCTTATCGCGCCCGAATCGCGCCTTGCCGCAAAGCGATTCTACACCGTTCAATTTCAGCGCAGAACCCTCAATACCTATTTTGAATATGCCTTCTACACCAAACTCGGCAAGCGCATTGAGGTAGGGCAAAACGTGCAACTGATTTTGGAAGATGGAGAAGTAACCGGCTTTCAAGCGATTGCCCGCGACATCACCGAGCGCAAGCAAATCATTGCAACGCTCGAAGAGCGCGAGCGGCTTTATCGCGCCTCTTACGACGACAACCCGCTGATGCTCTTCACGCTGGCGCAAGACGGCACAATTCTCGCCGTCAATCAATCTGGTGCCGAGCAGTTGGGCTACAAAGTAACGGAACTTATTGGGTGCTTATCAACAAAGGTGATTTACGAAGAAGACCAAGCGTTGATGATGAAGTTCGTTAAAAACGCACTGAAAAATCCCGACAAAATTACCAAGTGGGAACTCAGGAAAGTGCGCAAAAATGGCTCGGTCATTTGGGTTCGAGAAACGGCGCGCGTGCTCAAAGACCGAAATAATCAAGACCTTATTTTCATCGTTTGTGAAGATGTAACCGATAAGAAAAACGCGGAAACACGGCTCAAAGAAAGCGAAGAACGATATCGATATCTGACGGCAAATCTGCCGCAGACTGCCGTCATGCTCTTCGATAGAGACCTTAAATACATTCTCGTGGACGGCTCTCTGAACGACCAACAGCGTTTGCGCTCCGTTGGCATTGAAGGGAAGTCATTAGCCGAAGTGCATCCGCACCTCGTTGAAATTTTTACGCCGCTCTACAAAAAAGCGTTCGATGGGCAGACCTCAATTTTGGAACATCAAATCGACGGCAATTTTTACACCTTTCAAATTTTGCCTGTCCGAAACCGCGAACGAAAGGTTTATGCGGGAATGGTAGTGGCGCAAGACATTACCATGCGCAAAGCGGCGGAAGAAACCTTAATGCTCGCCCGCGACGAAGCCGAAGCCGCCAACCGTGCCAAGTCGGAATTTCTTGCCATGATGTCGCACGAAATTCGAACCCCGATGAACGGTATTATCGGCATGATTAGCCTTTTGCAAAACACTCCGCTCTCCAAAGAGCAAAAAGAATTTGTTGAAACCATACGTAGCAGTAGCGATGCGCTTTTGGAAATCATCAACGACATTTTGGATTTCTCCAAAATTGAATCGGGCAAACTCGAACTTTCCATTGATGCCTTCGATTTAGCCGAGTGCGTTGAAGAAGCGTGCAATCTTTTCGCGCCGAAGGCGGCGGAAAAACACATTGAACTTATCTGCGATATTCCCTCAACTGTGCCGCCGTTCATCAAAGCTGACGCCTCGCGCTTGCGTCAAGTGTTAATCAACTTGCTTGCCAATGCAGTCAAGTTCACTGAAAAGGGCGAAGTGGTTTGTTCGGTCGAGCTCATGGAAATCAACGGATTGATTGCGGAACTTCGCTTTACCGTGCGCGATACCGGCATCGGAATTCCTGCGGAGAAATTCAATCGAATCTTTCAACCCTTTTCGCAAGTCGATGCGTATTCAAGCCGCAAACACGGCGGAACGGGGCTTGGCACGGCAATCTGCGAGCGATTGGTCAAACTGATGGGCGGAAAAATTTGGTTTGAAAGTGAAGTCGGAAAAGGCACGGCATTTCACTTTACGCTTTCCGCGCCGATTGCGCCGAAACAGCGTGCTGTTGGGCAACAAGCCGCTGAGTCGCTTCTGAAAGGCAAGCGCGTTATCATTGTTGATGACAATGCGACGAACCGCCGCTTGCTCGCGGTGCAATCCGAGCGTTGGGGAATGGTCGCTTCTGTAACAGCGTCGGGCAGTGATGCGATTGAACTGATGGACGAGGCACAGAAACTTTCCGCACCGTTTGATGTAGCACTGCTCGACATGAACATGCCAATGCAAAACGGCGTTGAACTTGCTAAAACCATTCGCACGCGTTACCCCGATTCAAAAATGCCAATGTTGCTCCTGAGTTCCGCCAGCAAGTCGGAGCAAGAGGGAATCAGAGCGGCGGAGTCGCTCTTTGCAGGCATCATGCTCAAACCTGTTCGGAAAAATCAACTCTTAAACCTCATCGTTTCGGCACTCTCACCGAAAACAACCGATGAGCCACAGGCACAGTCGGAGGAAAAAAGCGCAGAAATTGCAAAAAAAACATCGGTCAAACCGCTTTCAATCTTGCTTGCCGAAGACCATCTCGTCAATCAAAAATTGATGATGGCAATGCTCGCAAAACTCGGATACACGTCCGACCTTGCCAACAACGGCATTGAAGTCTTGGAGAAATTAAAAACGAAACGCTACGACGTGATTTTGATGGATATTCAGATGCCCGAGATGGACGGGGTGGAAGCCACTGAGCGAATCATTGCCGAATATCCGCCCGAATCGAGACCGAAAATCATTGCAGTTACAGCACACGCGCTCAAAGGCGACCGCGAAAAATATCTCGCGCTCGGCATGGACGATTATCTCTCAAAGCCGGTTTCAATTGATGCCGTGCGGGGCATGCTTGAAAAATGGAGCGGCGACGCGCTCGCGTCTGAAAAAAGCGAGAGTATATCCAATCAGCAGTTTTCCGATGCGGTCTTGAATCTTGAAACGATTGCGATGTTGCGCCAATTAAGCAATGCGACGGAATCGTCCGTTCTACAAGAATTGGTCGAGATTTTTATGCGCAATGCGCCCGTGCAGTTGGAGCAGTTGGCGGCGTCGGTCAAAGCAGGAGATTACAAAACCCTCAAAGAAGTGGCGCACGGACTCAAAGGCGCGTGTATGAATATCGGCGCGGCACGCATGTCGAGCATTTGCATTGCTATTGAACAAGCGGCGCAATCACAAGCCCTCGGACTCGTCGCCCGATACCTTGAAACCTTAAACCGCGTGTATTCGGAAACAATGACCGTGATGAAAAAGCATTTGTAACGCTCATTGATTCTTGATGGATTCTTCCCACCGCGCCAGCCATTCCGATTGCATTTTGGAAGCCAGTTTGTGGTCAATATCCAGAAGCGTGTAGCTTGCTTCCTTCGCCCAATCCGACTGAACGTCAACATCGGTGCGCACGGGCAAGCGATAAAATTTTTCCGCTTGTTCATTCAAACTTTCCTTGCGCGTAACGAACTCATAAAACTTTTTCGCGCCTTCTAAATTTTTCCCGCCTTTTACAAGCGCGATGCCTTCTACGGCAACGACGGTTCCGCTTTTGGGAATAATGAAGCCAAACGGGAATTGATTTTGCCTTGCTTGCAAAAGCGCGTCGGTCAAATTCCACAAAGTTACAAGGGCTTCGCCGCGTGAGAGTTTGAGATAGAGTTGCGAGGGGTCGGCGGCATAACTTTTCGTATTGCGATGAAGCCTTGCGAGGTAGTGAAAGCCTGAATCGAGAGAGCCTGTGCGTGCGAGTTCTTTGGCGATGAGCGAAGAAAAAATCGTGCGCATGGTGCCGCTTTGAACCGGGTCGCGAATGACGATTTTCCCCCGCCATTGTTCTGAAAGCAACTCGTCCCAATCTTGCGGGGCGGTTTCTTGGGTGAGCAGTTCGCTGTTGAACATAATACACTCGGGCGTGAGAAACGACGCATACCAAAAGTCGTTTGGCGAACGGTAGCGAGCATCAACTTTATCGTGCCACGAGGGTTTGTAAGGCTCGAGGAGGTCTAATGCTTCGGCTTGTTCGAATAAATCGCTCGGTCCGCCCCACCAAAGGCTTGCTTGGGGATTGCCTTTTTCGGTGCGAAGGCGGTCGAAGGCAGTCTGCGCGCCCATGTCTAACCATCGCACGTCAATCGTCGGATTTTCTTTCTCGAAGGCTTGTTCAAAATAGCCGAGCATTTCCTTGCCGTGCGGCGAATAAACAATCACCGTTTCTTTGGAAGATTGAGCGCACGAGAGCGCGAAAATCGAGAGGAAAACAAAGTGTAGACCTTTCATAAACGGCGTGTTGTTTTTGAGAAACAATCTTTGAAGAAGAGCGGCGCAAAATACAAAAGGGCGGAAAATCTCCGCCCCTTGATGCTCACGAGTTAAATGTCATGGCTTGAAACCTTATGCTTTGTCAACGTCGGTAGGAACTTCGGGCACCGGCGCATCGAGAGATGCAGTGGCTTCCTTAATCTTCTGCTTTTCGTTGGGATGCTGCTGCATATAGGCTTCAATTTCTTCCTTGCTTTTGCCTTTGAAATACTCAAGCGCAGAAAGAATGATGCGACGATTTTCCTTGTCGAACTCAATGACTTTGAGCGGCAACTCATCGCCAATCTTGAACGAGGCGTTCATATCGCGCACACCGCCTTGCAAGAGATGCGAGGCTGGAACAAAGCCGTCGACGCCCATCGGAAGTTCAACGATGACGCCCTTCTCAATGATTTGCGTAATCTTGGCTTTTTGTTCTGTGCTCACGGTATAAACCGTTTCAAAGGCGTTCCATGGGTCGTCAGTGATTTGCTTATGACCCAACGCAATACGGCGCGCTTTGGTATCGACTTTCAAGACTTTGACCTCAATTTCATCGCCCTTTTTGACGAGCTCGCCGGGGTGGCGGATTTTCTTCGTCCAAGAAAGGTCGCTGATGTGAATCAAGCCGTCGACGCCGGGCTCGAGTTCAACGAACACGCCGAAGTCGGCGAGGTTGCGCACAATGCCTTTGTGAATCGTATCGGGCGCATATTTTTCAGCGATTTTCACCCACGGGTCTTCTTCGACTTGCTTCATCGAGAGCGAGAGTTTTTGGTCTTCTTTGATGATGTTGAGAATCACGCACTCGACCTCTTGACCCATGGTTACGAATTGGCTGGGGTGCTTGATGTGTTGTGTCCAAGACATTTCGGAAATGTGAACCAATCCTTCAATGCCTTTTTCGATTTCAATGAACACGCCGTAATCGGCAATGGAAACGACTTTGCCTTTGACGCGGGTGCCAGGCGCGAATTTTTCCTCGATGCTATCCCACGGGCGTGGCGTGAGTTGTTTCATGCCGAGCGAGACGCGCTGTTTGGCTTCGTCATAACCGATGACAACAACTTTAATCGGGTCGTCGAGCTTGACGGCTTCCGACGGGTGCGAGATGCGACCCCAAGTGATGTCGGTAATGTGAACCAAACCATCGAGTCCGCCTAAGTCGACAAAAATGCCGAAGTCGGTAATGTTCTTGACAGTCCCTTCCAGCACCATGCCCACCTTGATATTGGAGAGCATTTCTTTGCGGCGTGCTTCGTATTCTTGTTCGATAATAACTTTATGGCTAACGACGATATTTTGTGTAAGCGGATTGATTTTAACGACGCGGAAGTCCATCGTTTGACCGACGAGAATGTCGAAGTCGCGCACGGGCTTCACATCAATTTGAGAGCCGGGCAAGAACGCCTCGACGCCGCCAAGCGAAACCGTCATGCCGCCCTTAACGCGCGTGGTAATTTTGCCGCTGATAATCGTGCCCTTCTCGAGCGATTCATAGATTTTTTCCCAAACGCGCATCGTGTCGGCTTTGCGCTTGGAAAGAATTAGTTGACCCATTTTGTCTTCGATGCTTTCGAGGAAGACTTCAATCTCTTCGCCGACTTTGACCGATGCGGGGTCTTTGAACTCCATCAAAGAAACGATGCCTTCGGATTTCAAACCGACGTCAATCGTTACGTCTTTTTCGTTGATGGAAACCACACGACCCTTGACGATTTCACCTTCGGTGAGTTCGTTGAACGTGCCTGAATAGAGAGCCTCGAGTTGCTTCAATTCTTCGTCGTTATACTCGGCGAAGAAACGAACGGGCTTCTGTTTTTTGGCAACAGGCGCGCCGCTGCCGTTTGCCGAATTTAGCGTCGGCATCGCTTCTGATGTTTGAGTTGACATTATTTTTCCTTCTCTCTTGGTTTTACCGCTTCCGACTCAGAGAGTAAAATCGGACGGGTTTAGGTTAATGAAATAAACAACAAAAACTTAAACAGACACTTGCTCTTTTGGCGCAAAGTTTTTGCGAATCACGTCGGCAACGAGTTCCATTTGCCACATCGGCGTAGAGGTTGCGCCGCAAACGCCAACGCTTTCAACGGGTGAGCCGTCTTCACGCACAAACCACTCGGCTTGAAGTTCGCCTTCGTGTTCGGCAAAGTAGGTGCGCGGATTTGCCTCTTTACAGATTCCGAAAAGAACTTTCCCATTCGAACTCTTTTTGCCCGCAACAAAAACGACGACTTCGTTTTGTGAAGCGAATTTCGTCAATTTTTCGTCGCGCCCTGAAACTTGTCGGCAAATTGTGTCTTTGGCAAGAAACTCCGACGCTTCTTGATTCGTGGCGACTTCATCGAACTTATCGCTCTCATGTTTTTCAGCGAAAAGCTTTTTGAGATTGTCGCGCAGTTGATAGAAGCCTTTGGTGTCTTGCGTCGTTTGTGTGAAGAGCACGGTTTTGCGCGAAAAATCAATGCCTACAAGTTCGCTCGGGTCGCTCAAATCGGCGTGTTTGATGACAATCGCTTCATTGTTGCATTGACCATTTACGCCGATAACTTCGGCATGGTCTTTCTTGCCGTAAATCAAAATTTGGTAGCCTTCGTCGTAAAAATCTTTGACGCGGCGTTGCAGTTTAAGCACAACAGGGCAAGAGGCATCGATGAGCTCGATGTTGTTTTCCATCGCGAACTTGTAAGTTTCGGGCGGCTCGCCGTGCGCACGAATCAAGACTTTTGTATTTGAAAGTGATTTCAAATCGTCTTTCGTGATGGTCTTCAAGCCCATATCGTTGAGCCGTTTAACTTCAACAGTGTTATGCACAATATCACCAAGCGAATAAAGTGAACCGCTTTCGGCAAGTTCGCCTTCCGCCATTTCAATGGCAAATTGCACTCCGAAACAAAATCCTGATTGTGAATCAACTGTAACTTTCATGCGATACTTCCTTTCAACTGTTAATTTTTTCCAGTGCTAACCGATAAATGCGCTCAACTTGTTCCTCAATCGTGAGCGACGATGTGTCGAGCACAACAGCATCATCGGCTTTGCGAAGCGGCGAGACGGCGCGATTCATATCCTCTTCATCACGCTGTTTGATTTCCGCTTCGAGCGCGTCGAGGCTCACGTCAATATCGGCATTTTTTGCTTTCAATTCAGCATAGCGTCGCTTTGCACGTTCTCGTGCGGAAGCCATCATATAAATTTTGAGTTCCGCGTTTGGAAAAATCGCCGTGCCAATATCGCGCCCATCCATCACCACGCCTTTGGCTTCGCCTAACTTTTTTTGAATTGCCGAAAGTTTTTCACGAACGGCTTTCAGCGCGCTGATTTTACTGACAAGTTTTGAAACCTCGTTTGAGCGAATTTGCTCCGTAACATCGCGCCCGTCAAGCCAGACTTGTGTATCGGTTAAGCGAACGTCGGTATGTTCTACGAACTGCCGAAGTCGAGACTCGTCGCCAAGCAGTTGCTCCAAGAGATTTTCCGATAACACTTTGAGCGTGAAAGCACGATACATTGCACCCGTATCGATGTAAATGTAGCCGAGCTTTTTGGCGAGCAACTTCGCCGTTGTGCTCTTGCCTGACGCGGCAGGTCCGTCTATGGCGATAACGATTTTTGCGATACCGATGTTTTTATTCAATCTCAAATACGCTTTGTTGATTGCCAAAGCCTATAATAATAGGTAAAAATTAGGGATTTTCCACGTCAAGCGTTGGCGAAAAGCCGACATTGTCGCAAATTTGTAACCTTCATTTCGGAATGAAATAGCGATAATTTTAATTGAGATTGATTGCGCTCAAATCAGACCGTCATTCAAACATCATCAACCGCCTTTAACGAGACTTAAAACCGAGACTTAAAACCGAGACTGAAACAATGGCAAAGCAACAACCGACCGACGAAATGGGATTTCTCGACCACCTCGACGAACTGCGCGTGCGCTTATTCAGAGGGCTTTTAGGCGTAATTGTTGCCGTGAGTATCTGTGCATACTTTTCCGATTTCATTGTCAATCAAATTCTCATTGCGCCGCTTCTCAAAAGTAGTCCGAATGTTAAACTGCAAAACCTTGTGCCTTACGGGCAACTCACGCTCTATGTTCAATCCATTTTGTTCTCGGCGATTATTTTAGCGTTTCCGTTTTTAGCCTATCAAATTTGGCAATTTGTCTTGCCCGGCTTGCTCCCCAAAGAGCGCAAGGCGGCACGCTTCATCGTGCTGTTCGTGAGTGTCTGTTTCTTTGCGGGCGTTTCCTTTGGCTACTTCGTCGTGATTCCG
>CALGMC010000318.1 GCA_937959145.1 uncultured Chlorobiales bacterium | reverse complement strand
TACGGGAGAAATAAACGTAACCGCCACGCTTGATTTTATTTCAATCCCACATTGGTGCAATTAGAATAACACAAGTTGGACAGGAAACACAGGCGACATCTCAAATTTCAATCCCACATTGGTGCAATTAGAATAGAGTTGCATCGTCAATTAAACCAACCCAGTCGCCGCATTTCAATCCCACATTGGTGCAATTAGAATCCGCCACGACGACCGATAAATTGCCCTGAAATTACACAATTTCGCCTAAAAAACCAAATCGAAACGCAAAAAAATCGTCGGGTCTCGATAGCCGAAAAACCCCCGACCCCCGACGACTGCCGAAATTGGCTCAAATTCGCCATTTTTGACGCAAATTACGGGTTTTGCTCCGCTGTTGCCCGCTTCTGGTGCGCCAAAAACTACCCACCCCGACGACCTGACGCGGCTTGAGTTTCATAAACAAGCATACTGTTTAATGAACTTAATTTCCAAAGCAAACCAAATGGCATGTTTGAAGTTCAATGAGTATGAACTTTTGCTCGGCTCGGAACAATCGAAGCGCGCGATGGGGAATGCGAGGAAGTCATGCCGAATCGGGCGAAGCGTGCATAAACGCGACCGGACAAAAGTGGTTACTTGAAGCGTTCGAGCAAGTTTTCGAGTTCTTGCTTGATTTCTAAGAGCAATTTGCGTTCGCGGTCAGCAACAGCCGTGGCGCGCGTGAGTTTAACAGAGGGTTGATAGTCTTTTAGAAGGGTTTGGGTTTGCTGCTCGGTTTCGGGTGGCGGGGCGTGTTGAAGGAGGGTTTTGGCGCGTTCGGCGGTGTAGCCTTGCTCATAAACGAGGCTTTTGATGGAAAGAATGGTGGCGATGTCTTTGTTGGTATAGACGCGATTCCCTTTGGCATTGCGGCTTGGGGTCAGTTGTGGGAACTCTTCTTCCCAAGCGCGGAGCAAGTAGGCGGGCAGTCCAACAATTTTGCTCACTTCACCGATGGAGTAGTAAAGTTTTTTCGTCTCAAAGGTTTTCATGTTGAGGTGAGTGTTGATGTTTGAGAGAAAATAAGAATTTATGTGCGATAGTTGTAGGGAGATTTATTAGTTTTCGTGCCATAGTGAACTCATTGAAACCTTAAAATGATACTTCCAATGCTCTTTTTGCTCTCTGCCTTTACAAATGGTGCGCCTCAACAAACGCCAGAGCCGCCAATCGCGAAAGTGATTCCCAAAATCACAGAACTTCACGGAGAGAAACTGCTTGACCCTTACGCATGGCTTCGCGAAAAAGCGAACCCTGAGACGATTGAATATCTCAAAGCGGAAAATGCCTACACCGAAGCGATGACGGCGCACCTGAAAGGCTTCGAGGAATCGCTCTACAAAGAAATGCTGGCGCGCATCAAAGAGACCGACATGAGCGTGCCAACGAAACGAGGAGAGTATTACTACTACACACGCACCGAAGCGGGCAAACAGTATCCTTACTTTTGCCGCAAATACCGTTCAATGGACGCGCACGAGGAAATGCTCCTCGATGAAAACGCACTCGCCGAAGGCAAAGCGTATCTTGATGTCGGATTGATTCAAGTGAGCGACGACCACAACCTGCTCGCCTATTCGGTTGATGAAACGGGCTATCGGCAATACAAACTTTACTTCAAGGATTTGAGAACGGGCGAAGTGCTCAAAGACGAGGTCGGATTTGTGGTTTCGTTTGAATGGACATCGGATAACCGAACCTTTTTTTACACGGTTGAAGACGAGGCGAAACGCGCGTATCGGCTGTATCGACGCAGGCTGGGCGACGAATCGGGCGAACTCGTCTACGAAGAGCCTGACGCGCTCTATAGCGTTTATGTATCGCGCTCGCACGATAGGCAGTTTATTTTTCTCAACATCAAAAGCAAAACGACAAGCGAGGTCAGGTTCGTCAAGAGTGAGACGCCAAAGGGCGACTTTCAACGCATTCACCCGCGCGAAGCGGAGCACAAATATAGCGTCGAGCATCGAGGGGGTGTGTTTTACATTCTCTCCAACAAGAATGCGAAAAACTTCAGACTGCTCACGGCACCTGTTTCAAATCCTGTTGAAGAAAATTGGAAAGAACTTGTCGCACATCGAGCATCGGTGCTGATTGAAGATGTAGAAGTGTTTTCAGAACATCTTGTTTTGTCGGTGCGCGAAAACGGCTTGGTGCAGTTTGAGGTGTTGAGCTTTGCCACAGGGGAAACAAAGCGAATCGGCTTTCCTGAACCGACATATGCGGCATATAGCGCAAGCAATCCCGAATTTGAGACGACGAACTTTCGCTACAACTATCAATCGCTGGTGTCGCCGCCGTCGGTGTATGAATACGATATGAAGACAGGCGAATCGCGCTTGCTCAAACAGCAAGAGGTTTTAGGCGGCTACGACGCATCGGAGTATCAATCTGAACGCATTTGGGCAACGGCACCAGACGGCGTAAAAGTCCCAATCTCGCTTGTCTACAAGAAAGGCTTTCAGCGCGATGGCAATGCGCCGCTGTTGCTTTATGGATATGGGTCTTACGGGATTTCAATAAATGCGACATTCAGCAGTGCGCGGCTGTCATTGCTCAATCGTGGCGTGGCATTTGCGATTGCACACGTTCGCGGCGGAAGCGAACTTGGCGAAGCATGGCACGACGACGGCAAAATGATGAACAAGAAGAACACCTTCACGGATTTTATTGCGTGCGCCGAGCATCTTTTCAAGGAAAAATACACGTCGCCAAGTCGATTAGCCATTCAGGGGGCAAGTGCAGGCGGCTTGCTCATCGGTGCCGTCTTGAACTTGCGACCGGATATTTGCCACTTTGCACATCTTGCCGTGCCGTTTGTCGATGTGGTCAATACGATGCTTGATGAATCGTTGCCGTTAACGGTCGGCGAATTTTTGGAGTGGGGCAATCCGAAAGTCAAGGCGGAGTATGATTACATCAAATCTTACTGTCCTTACACGAACCTTGCGCGAAAGAATTATCCGAACATGTTAGTAACCACGTCGCTGAACGATAGCCAAGTTGGCTATTGGGAGCCTGCCAAATACACGGCAAAACTGCGGGCACTGAAAACCGATAACAACAAACTGCTCTTCAAAATCAACATGGACGCAGGGCACAGCGGGGCAAGCGGTCGCTACGATTACCTCAAAGAATTGGCGTTTGAGTATTGTGTGATGCTTTCAATGTTGGGAATTGAAAAGTGAAATTTGCTTGTAAAAGCACTTGTTGGAAAGCGTTTCCAAGCCGTTGGAGACGCTTTTTTATTGCCGTCAGAAAAGGATTCGCTTAAAGAAAACTTCATTCAAACTTCACAATTCCGTAACAACTCGCCGATTACTTTTGCAACCGTTTTCAGAACACATCTCAATTTTTTCAACTCAAATGACGACGACGGCAATCCATAAAGATGACTAAGCATACCCGTTCTGTCGCGGGAATGATTCACCTTCCTGCGAGGGGCTATGCTTCGACCAAACGCGCACAAGACGCGAAAGCATCACATACCACTGCCGAAGTTCAGAATGGCAAATTCCACGTCCGCCATTCTTCTCAAAATCTTCTTAACCGCAAAGGCGAAGGAAACTTCGCATCGTGCTTGAATATCGTTTTGAACACCACATCAAAACGCTTCTCGGCTTTTCTGTTCATCATTTCATCAATCATAAACAATCAACAACCATGCTCAAATTGAGACATCTTTTTGCCGCCATTGTTATGGCAATCATGTTCAGCGCGTGTTCTGACAACTCGCTCAACACGCCCGAACCTACGGACGATGCAACAAGCAACGCGATTAGCAAAGTCGAAGCCGAAGAACTTGCGCAAACGCTGACAACAACCACAGAAGGCTTTGAGAACGGCACGAAAACCTCTTACGCAACGGGGACAGTAACGCTTGGCACAGGTTCTTGGACGCTTTCCGACGCGCTCATCGGCACATTGACAAGCGACCGCAAAAATGGCGCACGCTCGGCGCGCATCATTAACACGGGTCGTGTTACGATGAACTTTAATCGAACCACAGGCGCAGGCACGATTTCCATTCGCCATGCGGTCTTCGGCTCTGACGGCGCAAGTTCGTGGGAACTTTGGGCGTCGACCAACAGCGGTGCAAGCTGGACGAAAATCGGTGCAACGGTTACCACATCGAGCACAACCCTGCAAACCGCAACCTTCACGGCGAACATTTCGGGAACGGTGCGCATTGAAATTCGCAAAGTTTCCGGTGGCGGAAATCGGCTCAATATCGATGACATCACCATCACAGAATTTTCTACGATTCCGCCGCCGCCTGCAAGCGTGCACCTCAACATGGGCAATCCGACAGGCGCAGTTACAAGCACGAATGCGCCCACGAATTACTTGATGGAAAAAACGCAATTCGCCCTTTCGTATCATCGCGATAAAGGCATTCCGAACTGGGTGTCGTGGCATGTTGATGCCTCGTGGCTCGGCTCGGCACCGCGTCAAGACGATTTCCGTGCAGACAACACGCTTCCGACGGGCTGGTATCGCGTAAGCAACACGAGCTACACAGGTTCAGGATTTGACCGTGGACATAACTGCCCCTCGGCTGACCGCACGCGAACCGTTACCGACAACTCAGCCACCTTCTTAATGACCAACATGATTCCGCAATCGCCCGATAACAATCAAGGTCCTTGGGCGCGCTTGGAAGATTACACCCGCACATTGGTCAATCAAGGCAATGAATGTTATGTGATTATGGGTCAATACGGCACAGGCGGCACAGGCTCAAATGGTTTCCGCTCAACGATTGATAACGGCAGAGTAACCGTTCCGAATCGCATTTGGAAGGTTGTGGTTGTGCTCCCTGCTGCATCGGGCGACGATGCAACACGAGTAACAACCTCAACTCGCGTGATTGCTGTCGATATGCCGAACACACAAGGCATTCGTAACAATAATTGGGGAACTTACCGCACAACGGTTGATGCAATCGAGGCGGCGGCGGGCGTTGATGTGCTCTCGCGCGTTCCTGCAAGCATTCAAGCCGTGATTGAAAGCCGCGTTGATAACGGACCAACACAATAACGCATTGCAAGCATCAATTTTTTAGAAAGGTCGAAGATTTCACTTCGACCTTTTTTCTTTTTACCTTTGCACGATTTTTTCAACTCACCTGTCAGATTTTCAACATGCTCGTAATGAAATTCGGCGGCACTTCGGTTGAAGACGCAACGGCAATGCAGAATGTCATTGATATTGTGCGGATTCAACTCGAGCGGTCGCGCCAAAACGCTTCGCCTGCGCCGATGGTGATTGTAAGCGCGTGCGCAGGAATTACAAACAAACTCATCAAACTTGCAGAACGTGCTGTCAGCAATCGACGCGACGAGGCGTTAGTTGTGCTGGGCGAAATCAAGGCGCACCACGTAAAAGTTGCCGAAGCACTTTTGAAGAACATCGAGAACGCTACAAGATTTATTGAAAAACTGACGAACAACCTTCAACTGCTGATTACTGCCGCCGACATATTTGGCGATGCGTCGCCGCGTGTGATTGATGCGTTTGCGGCACATGGCGAACTTTTTTCGTCGTTCATTCTTGCCGAAGCCATGAACGAGCAAGGCGTAAAAACAGAGTGGAAAGACGCACGAATGTTTCTCATCACCGACGACCATTTCGGGAAAGCACAGCCACTTTGGGAAATTTCCGAAACCAAATTAAGAGAAGACATTTTACCTCTGCTCAATCAAGGTGTGGTGGTGCTATCGCAAGGCTACATTGGTGCGACCGTATCGGGCAAAACCACAACGCTCGGACGCGGCGGCTCGGATTACTCGGCGGCAATTTTCGGCGCAATGCTTAGCGCAGAGGCAATTCAAATCTGGACCGATGTCGACGGCGTTTTGACTGCCGACCCGCGCCTTGTGCCTGACGCTCGCCGATTAAAAGTCATGACCTTCAACGAAGCGGCAGAACTGGCTTATTCAGGCGCGAAGGTGTTGCACCCTTCAACGATTCGTCCTGCCGTTACGAAAAACATTCCCGTCTATGTGCTCAACTCGAAGCGTCCCGAAGGCGAAGGCACGCTGATTACCAACGCCGTAGATTCATTTGAAGGAATGGTAAAATCAATCGCACACAAAAAAGGACAAACGATTATCAATCTGACGACAACGCAAATGCTGGGCACATTTGGATTTTTGCGTCAGGTCGCACAAGTGTTTGAAAAGTATGAAACGGCAATTGATATGATTTCTACAAGCGAGGTTTCGGTTTCGCTCACGATTGGAGATAAAACGAACTTGAACAAAATTGTCGAGGAACTCGAGCCGATTGCCGAAGTGGAAATTGAAAAAGATATTGCTACGATTAGCGTGGTGGGCGATAGCATTCGCCGCTCACCGGGCATTGCCGCACGTGTGTTTCAGGCAATTAGCGACATCAATGTGAAGATGATTTCGCAAGGTGCATCAGAGATTAACATTGGCTTTGCCGTTGATGAATCGGACATGGAAAGAGCCGTGCGCTTGCTTCACGAAGCATTTTTTGCCGAAGTCAAAGAAGGCGCGATTTTTGCTTAATGCTCCGTATCAATGCTCCATGTCTAAAAAGTCTTGTAACCATAATCTTAAAAACCAAAAAGGGGTAACAAGCAATGAAAAAATTTGGTGAACTCGTCGTCGAAAAGGGATACGCGACTGAAGAGCAAGTTGAAATCGCATTAGGTCTCAACAAGGCAACGCGTGATGTGTTGGGGCGAACCTTGCTGGAAAAAAACTACATCAACTTTGAACAGTTCAAAACGCTGGTGGCTTATCAAGAAGCAAATCCTGATAAGCGAATCGGCGATTGCGCGGTCGAGTTAGGATATGTAACGAGCGTGCAGGTTAATGAAGCGATGGCAATTCAAAACGAGCATAAAACTTTTTTGGGCGATATGATGGTCGAT
>CALGMC010000317.1 GCA_937959145.1 uncultured Chlorobiales bacterium | reverse complement strand
TCAATCACGAAGCCGTCGACGCGGAAAATCATCGTTGAGGAAATGTATTGATACGCCGCCCATACATCAATCAAGCCATTTCCGAAGGTGTTGTCAGGACCGACAGCACCTAAATCGGTTGCGGTTTCATAGAGAATGTCGCGAATTTGAACGGCTGTTAAGGACGGATTGACTTCTTTAAGCAACGCGATTGCGCCTGCCACATGCGGACAAGCCATTGACGTGCCGCTCAAATTGCCGTAGCCTGTGGCGGAATTAGCAGAGCGCACATTCACACCGGGCGCAACCACTTCGGGCTTGATGATATTCGGACCGCAACTCGATGGACCTCGGCTGCTGAAGTTGGCGATGTTGTTTGTGCTGGCATCAATCGCACCGACGGTGAAGATGTTTGGATTGTTTTTCGGTGGTGTCAGGGTTTGGGCGTTCGGTCCTGAATTGCCAGCGGAGAAAATGACGGCAGTGCCCATTGTTTCTAAGGCTTGAATGACCGTCCAATATCCACCTGCGGTTGCACTGCATTGTTGAGAGGCGACGTTGGGGTCTTGGTAGGAGTTTGCAATCACATCAGGCACGTCGCCGTTATCGATGCCGTTGCTGTCGGGGTCTGCCGCCCATTGAAAGGCACGAAGGGTAAAACTCGTGTGCGGGCTAAATCCGACGTCAATCGTTGGTGCGGCAATCCACTTTGCGCCGAAGGCAACGCCAATCGTGTCGTTGGTGCTGGCTTGCAAGCCGACCATCGTGCCCATCGTGTGCGAGCCGTGTTTCGTTGAGCCGTAATCGGTTGGAACAGAGGAAGGCGTGGAGCGTTGATCGAGCCAAGCATGATACCACATCACGCCCGCTTCTTCGCCGCGCCATTTGCCAACGAGTGCAGGGTGCGAGCCAAAGACGCCTGTATCAATGCCCATCACGAGCGAGCCAGCACCGGTGTAACCGAGTGCCCATAAGCGATGCGCATTGATTCGGCGCAATCCCGGCTCTGAACCGTTTGGCACAGATGGGGCTTGGCTTTGTTCGACAGGCGCGTCGAGTTCGAGCAAGCCATCTTCGTAAATCATTCCGACATCAGCGCGTTGGGCAAGGTCGAGAATGGTTTGCTTGGAGAGGTTGCCCAGAATCATGTTGGCAATCCACATTTGCTCGATTTGTTCGGCTTCGCCGCGTTGGGCGCGTTCTGAAAGTTCGTTGAGAATCCCGCGTTGAGATTGTTCCGCAAGAGCACGCAAGCGTGAAACCGTTTCGTAGTGGCGAACCGCCTTGCCCGCCTTACGAGCCGCGAAATTGCGCTCCATCGCATTAAGGTCGACTTGCTCCGCCATGTAAATAATGACGCGAATTTTTTCGTCTGAACGCATAGACGCGAGTTTCTCGCGAAGTCGTTCTTCAACACGGTCTTGCGCAAATAGCGGCAGTGCGCTAAACAGCAGAATGAGTGATAAGCAGAAAGTTTTCATAACCTCTTGATTGAGTTGTTGATGAAAGAAACAAATTGGAAAGTAAGATTTTCTCTGCGGTTGTTCAAGCCAATATCAAAGGCAGGTTTTGAAAAAAGGATTTACTATTTTCGCGCATTGAAAGTGAACTCAAAAGAACATTTATGAACGCACAACTCACGCCGCGCTGGTCTCGCCTCGTCAAAACCGAAGAGATTGAAACGCCGAAGTATTTCATCGATTGTTACGTGTGCCCCGTCGATTTTGACGAACTGCGCGAAAACAACATCGATGAGCCGCCCGTCCTCTATGCTTTTGCCGTCTTTGACCATGCCAACAAGTATCTGCTTTCCTACGCACTGGAAATGCGCAAAGCCATTCGCATCAAAGAAGACGAGACGGAAGAAGAATACATCGGATATTTTTTAGAAACCTACTGCGAACATCAGCGATTCAGTTGCAAGAACTTCAAAGACATTGAACCTGACTTTGAAAGTGTGCGAACAATGGTCATTCAATTTGTTGTCGAGTATGACGCCGTCGAGAAAATGATGGAATACGACCGAGAAAGCCGCCAAGCAGGCAAAGCAGAATCTTAACGCGAGACTTGCTCAATTTTGCGCGAAAGGCTGGTTGCGGCAATCATTTCTTGCAGGTAGATTTTATCGTGCCGATGTTCAAACGCATTGCCAACGACGATGAAGTTCGCACCGGCTATCACTTTGCGATTCACTTCATCGGGCGTGCGAAGTCCGCCGCCCACGATGAGCGGAACAGAAATCGTTTTTGAAACCATTGAAATCATCTCTTCGGGCACGCTGTAATCCGCGCCGCTTCCTGCCTCGAGATAAACGAGTTTCATGCCGAGATATTCTGCCGCTAAGGCATGCGCCGCCGCAATTTCAGGTTTGTGGCGCGGAATCGGCGACGAGTTCGACATAAATTCCACTGCCGTCTTTCTCCCCGATTCAATCAAAAGATACGCCGTTGAAATCGGTTCAAGTTCAAGTTGCTGAATCAGCGGCGCGGCAATCACATGATGCCCAATCAAGTATTCAGGATTGCGACCACTCACAAGCGAGAGATATAAAATCGCATCGGCTTCACGCGAGACTTGCACCACACTTCCGGGAAAAATAATGACAGGCAAAGGCGAAACAGATTTGATGTGTCGGATATATTCGTCCAATCGGTTTGAAATCATCGTGCTTCCGCCGATGAGAATTGCCGTTGCGCCGAAGGCGGTCGCGTCTTCAACAAGTTTGAGAAGGGTTGGTTCGTCGTATTTGTCAGGGTCAATCAAAAGCAAAAACCCTGCACGCTTTTCAGGAAAGGCAGGGAAAGAAGCAAGCAGTTTGTTGAGCGTTGTTTGGACAGACATTGATAGAAAGTTTTTAGGAAGATACAAAATCAGGCTTTGTCATCGCAAAGCCACGCGGCGTGTAGGAGGTTGGAAACTGTTTGGAGAAAAAATCACGGCACGCTTCGGCACGCGCTTCGTCTTCAAAAATGCCGAAGACCGCTGAGCCGCTTCCCGACATCATCGCCTTAATCGCGCCCTGTTCCAACAGCGTTTCTTTGAGTGATTTGACAATCGGATATGCCGATTCAACGAGCGGCTCAAAATCGTTTGCAAACACATTCAAAAAATCTTTATCACCTGTTTCTATCAAATTTTTCAAGGCACTGCGGCAGTTTGGGGCTTTTCGCGGAAACGATAAACGCAAATTTTGATACGCCCAAACGGTTGAGACCAT
>CALGMC010000316.1 GCA_937959145.1 uncultured Chlorobiales bacterium | reverse complement strand
TTTTGAGAACGGCTTCGAAGATGCGCTCAAATGTCGGAAACGGAATTGGCTTGCCGATTTTTTCGGCGGCAATTTCCGAATATGCACCGAACTCACCTTGAAACCCAACGCGCAACGGCTTTTTTTGCATAACAATTTTTTCAGAATGGAATTGATATGATTACGCTCGGCATAGACCCCGGCACGCTCTTTACAGGCTTCGGCTTGGTTGAAAAAATTGGCAACTCGTGTCGTGCGGTGCATTACGGCGTGATTTCAACCCATGCCAAAGATGAGATGCCAAAACGCTTAAAGCAAATTTATGACGAGTTGGCGCGTGTTATCGAGCAGTATCGTCCTGCGAAGGTTTCGCTCGAGACAGCGTTCTGTGGGAAGAATGTGCAGTCGGCACTGAAGTTAGGACAAGTGCGCGGCGTGGTGATGATTTTATCAATGAACTATGGACTTGCGCTTTCGGAATATGCGCCGCGTGAGGTCAAGAAAGCCATTACAGGCAACGGCAATGCGGCAAAAGCACAGGTTGAATTTATGGTGAAGAATTTGCTCGCGCTTCAAAGTGCAAAAGCCCGCGCCGACGCCTTCGATGCGCTTGCCATCGCGCTCTGCGACGCTCTGTTTCAACGAGATATTCTTCTTACCTCCTCGGCGTCGCCCTTGCTGAAATCCAAAGATTGGAAAAGTTTCCTCGACGCAAATCCACATCTGATTGTCAGTTCGTGACAGGCAAAAACAAAAAAGCGACTCTTTTGAGCCGCCTTTTTTCTTCATTAAAAGTCGTTTCAACTTTTTTTCTTCTTGTCTTTGGTACTCTTCTTCTTCTCTTCTTTTTTCTTCTCTTCTTTCTTGACTTCGCTCGCTTTTGATGCGGCTGACGGAGGAGCTACTTCTTTTCCACTGCCAATACAGAGTTTAGTCGTTGGTACGTTTAAGAGATAGGCATCGAGTTGTGCTTTTTCAGCGAAGCCCGTACCGTTGAAAGGGAACCAAAAGTTGTGCTTTGCAATCCAATAGTCGCCGTCTTTGGTCTCCCAAATGATCCCTGCCTCGACATAGCGTCCTCTCACAACACCTGTTCGCTTATCAGTGATGATTTGGTAATCACGATCGTTGATGACCACTTGATACACTTTGGCGCAATGTTCGCGATAGCCGAACTTGAATGCTTCGGCAATTTCAGATTCTAACTTTTTATCGTCCATGCCTTTTTCGCCGCAACGGCAAAGCATATTGGCGAGATCTTTTGAAAATTCGGTTACTTTGATTTTAACTTCGCCCGAAGCCAATACCTTACCGTCTGTCTCTTTCTTTTCGTTAGCAAAGCGTTCAGTCTCAAACACTTCGGCTTTAAGCGTCATGGTGTTGCCGACCTTGATTTTATCCTTCAACCGAGAGAGAAGCATTCGGAAGGCTTCTTCTTGGAGTTGATACATGTGCATCCATTTTCGTTTATCACTCGAGATAAGAGGAATCGCCGCTGTGTTAATCCATGCATAGTAAGAAGTTCCCGCCGAAGAAACGCCGCTCATTCCTTTATTTTGGTTGCGGAGTTCGGAAAACTTCCAAAATTCTCTCATGTCTTCTTCCGCAAACACTTCACCATCAATGGTAAAGCGAATTGATAACCTGCCCGCGTCTTTGTTATATCCTGTGTAAAAGGCGCGTGCGTAGAGCGGCTTACCGAGTTCGTATTCCTCGATGTAAGTTTCACCGTCAGTATCGGTGGTGTTTCTACCCTGCACTTGCTTGCCTATAGCTTGTTGTGTAAAGAAAATTTTGCCGACTTTTTCAGGGTCGACACTTGGCTTTTCGCTTCCTTTCTTGTCTTGTGCGGCGGCGTTGGTGCTGATGAGCAAAACGGTCATGACTATCCACGATAGTCGCTGAAATACATTCTTCATTGCTTTATCTCCTTGTTTGGTTTGATTAGAAAAGCGCGGAAGGCAAGCCTTCACAAAGCAAAGGTCGGCAATTCAACGATGCGAGTAAATGACACACGTGTGTCATTTTTAGATGAGAGCGTGTTTGAGGGCTTTTGAGACGGCTTCGGACTTGGAATGAACGTGGAGTTTGTCGTAAATCTTGCGGGCGTGGTTACGCACGGTTTCAAAACTGATGAAGAGTTTTTCGGCGATCATCGTGAAATTCAAGCCGCTTGCCAATAAGGTGAGAATTTCTTTTTCGCGTGCGGTGAGGTCAATCTCGGAGAGCGGTTCGGGAGCGAATTGGGTGTAGAGCGCGGAAATTTTTTTCGCGACCGCAGGCGACATGGGCATTCCGCCCTCGACCGCATCTTGAATAGCTTGAATTAAGCGGGCGGGCGGCGTGCGCTTCAGAATATATCCGCTTGCACCTGCAATGATGGCACGGCTGATGTGCACTTCATCGTCAAAGACCGTCATCATGACGATTTGCGCCTTTGGATACTTTTTGTTCATCTCTGAAATGCCTTCAATGCCCGATTTTCCGGGGAGGTGAATGTCCATCAAAATCACATCGGGTTCAGGCATGAGAGCCAGCGCAAGCTCGAGCGATTCATATTTGCCTACTAATTCAAAGCCTTCGGTGGATTCAATCATATAACCGACGCCTTCGCGAAAGGCTTCATTATCTTCAACAAGGGCGACGCGCGTTGGTTTTTTGGATGCCATTCTTTCAAAATTTTAGGACGATGGATAACTGACGTGCAAAAGTAACTCCATAGAGGTGCATGGAAAATGACACACATGTGTCATTTGCGCAGTGGCAATTCCAACACGAACGTGGTGCCTTTGCCCGCCCCTTCCGACTCCGCCCAAATTTTGCCGTTGTGCTTGTCCACAATTTGCTTAGTGATGTAAAGCCCAAGCCCTGTGGAACTTTCGCCTGCGGTTGGCTTTGCTGAAAGCCGCTGAAACTTGCCGAAGAGTTTTTGTTTGTCGTCTTCGTTTAGCCCTTGTCCTTCATCTTTGACCATGATTTGCACGCATGATTGAGAATCGGGTTTTGACTTAATGCACTTCCCGACAACTTCAATTCGCGCGCCTCTTGGGCTATACTTCACGGCGTTACTAACAAGGTTTTCAAATACTTCGCGCAATTTTTCTTCGTCGCCTTCCACCACGAGGCTTAGCTCTGCGTTCAGTTCAATCGTTTGATTTTTTCGGAGCGCGTTTGATTGCTCAGCAACCGATTTCAGTAGGTCGATTAGATTGACTTTATCGCGGCGCATATCGTCGCTGATTCTTTCTGATGCCGCGTTGAGCAGATTGACAGTTTGACGTGAAATTGCTGCGGAAACTTGCTCTATGTGTGAGAGCATTTGAACTTGCTTCTCGGAAAGGTTGGAGGATTGTTTAAGCAGATATGTAAAATTGATGACCGAACTAATCGGCGTCTGCAAATCATGCGCGACGACATTCAGAACTTCCGATTTAATCCGACTGGCTTCTTCGGCGATTTGGTGTTGGGTTTCGGCTTCAGCGAGGGCATTGGCAAGTTCAATGTTTTTCAGATGCTCGATTTCCGCCTGCTTCTTGGCCTCTTCAACCTTGAAGGCAACTTGCAAATTTTTAATACGCTTGTCAGATTCTTCGTTGAACATCTCGTCTTTAATCAACTGATACTTTTTGAAGTGATGCAGTGCTCGCTGAAATTCGCCCAACTGCTCAAAGCGTTCGGCAAGGGTAAAGTGGGCTTCTTGTTGAAGACGTCGCGATGAAATTTTCTCTGAAAGTTCTAAGGCGCGGAGGAGTATCTCGATAGTGGAACTTTCCGATTCCTCGTTCTCATTTTTCCTTGTAAGCGTTTGAGCCAATGAGATTAACGCTTGCGCCGTGCTTTCATCGTGCCGAACACTCTCGGCAAGTGCCAAAGATTTTTTAAATGATTGAATCGCGCTTCCAAAGTTGCGCTCGTCAAGATAAATCTGACCAATGTGATGATAGGCAAAAGCCTTTCCGACTTTATCCCCAATCTCTTCTTTGATTTTCAGGCTTTTTTGTTGGTAGTGTAATGCTTCTACAAAATTGCCTTTCTTTTTATGCGCCGCACCGATATTGCCGTAAAGCAACGCCACACCTCGCTTCATGGTTTTCTCGTCGCAGAGTACAAGGGATTTTTCGTAATACAAAAGTGCCTCATCAAATTGGCTCATTAAAAAATACGCCTGACCAATGTTGTTGTAGAGCGGTGCAAGTTGTTGCGCTTCTCCGATGGATTCCAACAAGGTAGAAGCCTGACGATAATACTCTAAGGCTTGCACATACTCTCCAAGATTGACATATAAAATTCCAAGATTGTTCAGAACAGACGCAATGCCATGTGGCAGGTTCAGGTCGCGAAAAAGCGTAAGCGCGTTCTCGAAGTATGTAATGGCTTCTGCGTTTTTTCCCAGACGCATCAACACATCGGCACGCAGGTTTTCTGCATCAGCAATTATTTCACGGTCATGTAAGGCGGTTGCTTCTGAAATACCTCTGCTCAGCAATTCAAGTGCGGCATCAAATTCCGCTAATTGCACTTTGGCACTCGCGATTACAATTAACAGACGCACTGATGCCTTTTGATGTGCAGTTGGGTCGTGCCAGAAGGTGATGTTATTTTTTGAATAAAGATTTTGCGCAAGCGCAGTACGCAATCGTGGTGAGGCGTTTACAAACCTTTTGAGAAACGCTGAAAGAGCAACGAGTTTTTCTTGGTCGCTGTCTTTTGAACGGAGCATGCTCTCGAAGTCTAAAAGACTGTTCTCGAGCAGAAGCCTCTCATTATCGGGGAGTTGTGTGTTCATCTCTTATGTGAAAACGGCTAACAAATTCTTTCTCGCTTTGGCTTGCAAACTTACAGCATTATTGTTTTGTGAGCAATTTTTAACAGTCCAACTTACGCTTGGGTTAATTCGCTTCTCGTTTCTCGAGCGCGTCGTAGTAGCGTCGGATAAGCCTCTCGTAATCATCGGCGAAGCCTTGCGATTTCATTCGATTCAGTCCGTCTTGAATCGGGTTGCGCGTTTGCTCGTTTGAAAGTTCAGACGGAGAAGATTTGAAGAAATCTTTTCCTGATTTGGCTTCGCGTTTTTCTTCTTGCTCGCGCTTTTGCAAGGCTTTGTTCGACTCGAGCATGCGCGAAAGAATTTGCTGTTGGCGTTTTTTGAGTTCGGGCGAAAGGTCTTGCCGCTCTAATTGTTCGGCGGCTTTTTCCATTTCTTCGGCAAGTTTTTCGAGATTGCCAAGCAGGTCAGATTTTTCACCTTTGGCTTTTTGTTCGGCTTGCTTTTTAGCAAGTTGTTGGAGTTGCTGTTGAATCATACGTTGCTGTGCGGCAAGTTGAGAAAGCCGCTTGGCGCGCTCTTCGGGAGATTGTCCTTCTCTACCTTCGCCCAAAAGCGATTCGGTTTCTTGATTAACATTACCTTGCTGTTGGGAAAGTCCTTCCATTTCTTCGCCGCCATCGCCACCTTCGCCCGGTTGCGGCTGACCTTGTTGCCCCATCATTTGCGCCATCGCATTTGCGGCTTGATTGCCAAATTCGTTGAGCAGTGCCATCGCATTGTTCATGCGCTGTGCTGAAAGTTGTGAGTTTCGCTGGTCGAGTTGCTCAATCGCGGCGTCCATTTCCGCCTCTGCTTTTTGCAGCTGCGAGAGCATAGATTGGCGCAGTTCCGACGACTTCTTGCCGATTTGTGAAACTTCTTGTTGGAGTTGTTGAAGAAGTTCTTTGACGTCGTTTTGCTGTGTCATTTTTTCGCGCAAGGCATCGGCATTTTGAGCAAACTGCTTTTGCCGTAAGTCTTCCATCAAGGCTTCTTGCTCTTGCGAAAGCGAGAGGGCAGATTGCGTCGCATTTTGAAGGGCTTGCAAAATTTCTTGCTTCTTCTGACGCTTCATTTCTTGACGCATTTCAGAGAGTTGCTGTTTTTGCGACTGCATTTTCTCTTTCGCTTGTTGCTGTTTAGCGGCGGCTTGTTGCGGGTTCGATTGAGAAAGTTCCTTTGAGGCATCTTGTAAATCTTTCTGCAAGTTCTCTTCGCTTCGCTGTTCTTTGAGTTTGGAAAGCTCTTGCATCGGCAGTTGCTCGGCTTTCGGATTTTTTTCCATTTGCTCGGCGAGTTTTTTCAACTGTTCATCGAGTTTCTGCTCTTCTTTGGTGAGCGACTCTTGCTGTTTTTTGAGTTCGTCGAGTTTCTTTTTGTTTTCAGGGTTTGTTTGTTTGGTTTCTTGTTGGAGGGCTTCTTGTTTTTGCATCATGTCGTCGAGCCGTTTGATGGCTTCGTCCATTTGGCGTTCCATTTGCATGCGCTCGAGCAGTTCTTTGGCGCGTTCTAATTTTTTTTGGAACTCTTGTTCGTTGAACTCCAAGTTTTTGAGTGCGTCGCGAAGTTGCTGTTCGTTGAGTTGCTTTAAGGCTTCTTCCATCTTGCGCTGTGCTTCTTGCAGTTCGGGCGATTTGAGTTCCTCCATGAGTTGTCGGATTTCCTCGTATTTCTGCAAGGTTTCTTCGGAGACAAGCGAGCGGTCTTGCATCTTTTCAAGTAGTTCCGACATCGATTGCTCGACCGACTCGAGTTGCTCTTGAAGTTGCTTTTGCTTTTCGTTCGCAAGTTCCATTGCCTTTCGGTCTTGCCAGTCGGAGCGCGGTTTTTGGCGCAGTTCGTTTTGGATTCGCTCTAACTCCTCTTGAATGGATTTGGTCTCATTGAGTTTTTTGTCGAGTTCGTTCAAAATTTCTTTTTCTTCTTTTTGCACATCGGCGAAGAGTTCGTCGAGCGTGGGCAGGCGAAGTTTGTAGAGGTCGGTGCGTGCTGGCTTGAAGCCCGAGACGGCGTCGTTATCGCGCACTTCAGCGTAAAACTCGATTTCGTCACCTGCGGAGATGTTTTGCTCGAGCAAGTTCCATTCGTAGAAAACGCCTCGCTCCATGCCGCCTTCGCCCGTTTGAACGGCATCGTTCATCGCAATTTCAATGCGTCGGAAAGCGTCTTCAAGTTGTTTGAAGTTCGATTTTGCAACGCGGTAGTGCAGTCCGAGCGAGGAAAAGCCGAAGTCATCACGAATGAGCATGGCGAGTGGCAAGCGCAAATTTTCAGGCAGGTCGACTTGCTTTTGTGCCGGCTGAACAAAGCGAATTTGCGGCGGCTCATCGGGCATGACGCGCACACGGTATTCCGCACCTTTGTCCGACACAACGCCTGCGGTATCGGAAAGCTCGAAGCGATAAATGAAATCCTCTTTAAGTGCCAATTCAAAAAATGCAGAATCGTTTTGAACGCGCATTTCAAGCGCAAGGGTATCATTTGCAATCAATGTGGCACGGCGAAGTGGCTTCGATGATTTCATTACGATTGAGAGGCGCGAGC
This sequence comes from uncultured Chlorobiales bacterium, assembly GCA_937959145.1. GTDB lineage: Bacteria > Bacteroidota > Chlorobiia > Chlorobiales > Thermochlorobacteraceae > JANWWM01. The sequence goes on along the minus strand of CALGMC010000316.1, from coordinate 2,102 downwards.
CTTTGAGCGCGCTGGCATCGCCGAAATTGGCTTCTAAGACTTGCGCTGAAAGACGGCTGTATCGCGGCGGCTCGATGGAGACTTGAAAACTCTGAACACGCGGACGGTCGATAATCGTCAGCACATGCTTTTGTGATTGAATCGGCTTTGAAAGTTCTCTGAACTCAGCAAAGTAGGTGAGAGGCTTTTCAGGCGCGCGGAGTTTGTAAGCGAATGCTCCCGAACTATCGCGAAACACTTTTGCCTCTTGAAGTTCAAACCCGTTTTCATCGAGAAACTTCACCGATAAGCGTCGCACGTCAAATATCTTGTTGGAGTCGGTCGGAACAATAGCAAATTTCAACTCGGCATCTTTGCCTTTGGTAAGCGCAATATCTTTTGAGAGCGAAACAATTTGGAACGGCGGTGGTGGCGTGAAGTCTTCTCCAAATGCAATCACTCGGTTTAGTCCATTGCCGATTGGCGAAAGCCATAAAAGCAATAGACACATCGATGCACCAACAGGTGCGGCAATAAACCACTTCTGTGAATCCTCAAACGATATGGCTTTGTTGAAATCAAGCGGTGCGGCACTTGTGGCGATGCGTTCTAACTCTTTTTGTGCAAACGGATTTTCAGGCGACTCGCGAAAAACTTGCATTGCGTTCAGAAGCCTATCGCGCAGTTCGGGAAACACCTCGCCCAACGCTTTGGCAACTTCATCAGGATTGAATCGATGCTGAATGAGCGGCAAGAGAAGAAACCAAACGCTACCCCCAAAAATGCTTATCACCATGAAGAGCATTAGTGCGAATCGCCACGCGCTCGAAAGGCGCAACGCCCACTCAACGCTCGCCGCCAAAAGCACCGCGCCACAAACGAGTATCACCGCTCTACACGCGCCAATCAGTGCCGTTTTTAGTTGCGCTTTTCGATGAACACGGCGCAGGCGTTCAAGTAATTGCTCGTATTGTGGATTGGTCATGGCTTTAATTCCTCTCTATTTCATCGAGCAGGCTGAGTTGTCGTTCTTGTGCAGTTGGTTCAGGAAGCTCCGTCAAATAATTTGAAATGAACAGTTCTCGTCCTCTTTGATTGGAATTAGCGGTAACGTTGCGCATTCCATACATCAAATCCCAAGCGAGAATGTTTGCAAACGAAAAAAGTTCTCGAATGTATGGACTGTCGTCATATGTTAAGAGCCAACGATGTTTGCATTTCTTCATGGTTTCAGCAAAGCGCACATGGTCGAAGCGTTTATGCAGATTTCCATTCTTGCCGTAGAGTGCGGATTTCGTTGCAGAGTAATAAGGCGGGTCAAGAAAGAGAAACACGTTTTCGCCGTCCTGCTCAACAACTTGCTGAAAGTCGCTGTTGGTGATGCGCGTTCCTTTGATGACCTTTCCGAAAGGTTTTAATCGCTTGATACTACTTTCGGTAAATCTTCCTCGAAACGCTTGTTCGCTGTAGCCACCACTCTCACTTGTTCCCGAAAATGTAATGCGATTGATGATGAAAAAGGCGGCAGCAGTTTCAAGGTCGTCGAATGTTGAGAGATTACGAGTGAGAAATGTATGCATCTCTTTTCCGTCCTGAAACGACTCTCGCCACTCATAAATTTTTTTTACAACAGCATCAACATTGCGTTCACACATCTGCCAAAACTTAAAGAGCGGAAGATGCAAGTCATTTACCCAAAATTTTTTGTTTGGAAATTTCTGTTTGAGATAAAGAAACAAAGAACCTCCGCCCAAAAACGGCTCGCGATATTCATCAAATCGAGACACCAATGTTGCAATCAACTTTATGGCTCTACTTTTCCCTCCCGGATATCGTAGCGGACTTTTAATCATCTGGCTTGCTGAATGAATACTGTGAAGTTATTGCTTCTTGCTTCTGAAACGAGCGTTGTTATCATGTGCCTTTGCTTGTGATTAAAGGGATTCCTGGTCAGAAACATTTCAACCTCTTTGGCTGACGATTTTGAGCTGATTTTACCTTTCAATTTCTTGGAGGTTAAGTTCAGAATCGGTTCACATCTTACACTTTTCCCATTGACTTTTGTATCGGATAAGTTGCAATACAAAATCATTTTGAGTAATCCATCTTTGATGTCGCTTTTG